>UQUD01000159.1 GCA_900544225.1 uncultured Collinsella sp. | reverse complement strand
CATATTGGGGTAGCTAAAATAGCCCCGTCCCAAAAAGACTGCCCTTGGTGGCTCCACAAGTGACCCATCGCTTGACAAAGGACCCTGCAGCTCGCACTGCAGGGTCCTTTTGCATGTCATGTTTAGCTGTTGCCAACGCCTTAGAGAGCGGCGACGACCTCGATCTCGACCAGACCGCCAGCCGGAAGAGCGGCAACCTGGAAAGCGCTGCGCGCGGGGAACGGGGCCTCGAACTTGGAGGCATAAATCTCGTTCACGGCAGCGAAGTCGGCAATGTCGGCCAGGTAGACCGTGGTCTTGACGACATCGGCAAAGGTGGCGCCGGCAGCGGTCAGCAGGGCCTCAACGTTAGCAAGGGACTGCTTAGCCTGGGCCTCGACGCCCTCGGGCATCTTGCCAGTTGCGGGGTCGATGCCCAGCTGGCCGGACAGGAACACCATGTTGCCGGTCTGGATACCGGGGGAATACGGGCCGATGGCTGCAGGTGCGTTATCGGAAGACACGACGGTCTTGCTCATGTTTTTCTCCTTACGATCAGATAGAGAGCGTGAGCGCGGCGTTCGCACCGGGAGGCACAATTCGGTCTGAACACCGCGCTTGATTTGGGATAGTACTCAAGGTTTCCGCGCGATGCAAGATTATTATCACGTTGCGAGAATATTTTATCGCCCAACGGTGCCTGTCGGCCGCTGAACGGCACGAACGGACGGTGAAGCTCAAAATGATCTGTTTCCCTCCGTTCCCATCGGATCAGGTGATTCATAGGGAACGGAGGGAAACAGATCATTTTTGCTGCAAGGGCTGCTGAAGACTTTATCCTGCTTGGGCCACAGGGCTCGTCCGCCGCAACAGCATCACTATACTTTTGAGTATCTGAGCATTTTGAAAGGCAGGATATGACCGCAACCGCCAGTCGAACCACCAACCGCAGACCCGAGCTCTTGGCGCCCGCCGGAGGGCCCGAGCCCTTTGCCGCCGCACTCGCCGCCGGGGCAGACGCCATCTACTGCGGCATGGGCAGCTTCAACGCCCGCCGCAAGGCCACCAACTTTACCGACGAGGCCTTTGAGCAAGCCTGCCGCGCCGCGCATCTAGCCGGGTCGCGCGTCTACGTCACGGTCAACATTGTCATCAAGCAGTCCGAGATGGGCGATGCGCTGCAACTTCTCCATCGCTGCTCCACGCTGGGCGCCGATGCCTTCATTATCCAGGACTGGGGCCTGTTCTTTGAGGTCAAACGCACCATGCCCGGCATCGAGACACATATCTCGACCCAAGCGAACATCCACGATGACCGTGGGACTATCTGGTGCCGCGAGCAGGGCGCCGACCGCGTGACCCTCTCGCGCGAGCTCTCCATCGACGAGATTGCCGCCATTCACGATGCCGCGCCCGACGTTGACCTGGAGGTCTTTAGCCATGGCGCCATCTGCTTTTGCTACTCGGGCCTGTGCCTGCTTTCGAGTTTTGCCATGGCGGGACGATCGGCCAACCGCGGCATGTGCGCTCAGCCCTGTCGCCTGCCTTACGAGCTAATCGACGAGAACGGCCGCACGCTCTCCCCAGCCGGCCGCGAGCGTGCGCTATGTCCGCGTGACACCAACACCTCACAGCTTGTTCGCCGTCTGTATGACGCCGGCGCCGCGTCGCTCAAGCTCGAGGGCCGCATGAAAGCGCCCGATTACGTGTACTCCATCGTTGATGTGTATCGTCACGAAATTGATGACATGCTGGCAGGGGTCGCCGTTGCCAAGGACGAGGAAGCCGCCCGCCAGCGCCAGCTCAAGCGCTGCTTCAACCGCGACTTTACGCACGCCTATCAGGACGGCACCTCGGGCGACGAGATGATGAGCTACGAGCGTTCCAACAACCGCGGCCAGATTGTGGGCACGGTGCTGGGCAGCCGCCCGGCCAACCGCGATGTGCGCGGCCTCAAGCCCGACGACCGCCGTCGCCGTGCCGCCATCGCCCGCATTGAGCTGTTTGAGCCCGTGGGCAAGGGCGACCTGCTGGAGCTTCGCCACGACGATGAGTTCGACCA
>UQUD01000158.1 GCA_900544225.1 uncultured Collinsella sp. | reverse complement strand
AGCGGTCGGCGGGGCCATTGTGGCTCTTGACAGCGGATTGGGTCATATGAGCGAAAAGCAAGATGGCGAGACGAGGCGCGAACCCCAAGGCGAGAACATCGGCATCATCGCCCAGACCAGCGAGGGCGTCACACCCGCAGCCATTTCGATCATCCGCAGCAAGGTAACGGCCGAAGGAGATACAGCGGCAATCTTTGCCCGTGCCATGAGCGCTGACGGCAAGACAATCGGCACCATCAAGATTGAGAACGCCGCCATCCAGACGCCCGAAGGCGGCAAGGTCATTGACTATCGCAAGCTCCGTGACGGCATCTACGAGGCAGGCCAAGCCATCGGCACGGGCGACGCCACGGTCGACTCCCTCTATATCAAAGCAGTCGCCAAAAGTACGACCATCGCACCTCCCGAGGTAGCCAAGCCGGAAGACCCCAAGCCCGACGAGACCAAGCCCGCAGAAAGCAAGCCCGCGGAGTCCAAGCAGAACCCCAAGCCTGAGGGCTCAAAGCCGACCAAGGCCGTTGCGGCTTCAACCACGAAAGCCAAGACTACCGGCGTGCTCGCGGCAACCGGCGACACCTCGGGTGCGGCCATCGTGGCAACCGTCCTTGCGGGAACAGCCGCTATCGCCGCAGGCACCATGGCGAGCCGTAAGCGTTCTTAGACGCCTCTGCGCACATGGCAGCTCCCGCGAAGGCCCCGAGCCCGAGCACCGTTTAACAACGCCACCGCCGAGCTCCCCTCCGGCGGTGGCGTTTTCCATATGCGTCCGCAGGGGATGCACGAGATTGTCTTTGGTCTAGCCCAACCGGCATACGCTGGCGTGCGACAATTGGGGCTGCCGATATCACAACACTGAGAGAAGCCCGTCATGGAAGCGCATCAAAAGCAGATAACCGTTTATTCGAATCATACGGAAAGCGCGCCTGTCATCTACCTTCCTGTGGTCGTGGGCGACGGCAGCGAGGTTTATAAGTGTTGCCGAGAGCTCGACTGTCCGCCATTCGCCCTCGTCACCATTGGCGGGCTCGATTGGAATCGCGAGCTGAGCCCCTGGGCATGCGACGGGACCGTACGCGATGCCGAGCCTTTCGGCGGCCAAGCTGCCGATTTTCTTGATGAGCTGCTGAATCAGATAATCCCCCAGGTCGAGTCGTCGCTTCCTCAGCCGCCCACCTGGCGCGGCATTGCCGGCTACTCGCTCGCGGGCCTCTTCGCACTCTGGTCCCTCTGGCAAACCGACGCCTTTGACCGCGCCGCGAGCGCATCGGGGTCGCTATGGTTTCCCGACTTTGTCGACCGTGCCAGCACGGCCCCTTTTGCCGGCAGCCCGCAAGCCGTCTACCTGTCACTCGGCAAAAAGGAAACCAAGACGCCCAACCGCATGATGCGGCATGTACTCGACGACACACGCGCGATGGAAGCGTTGCTCGTCGAGCGCGGCATTCCAACAACGCTGGAGCTCAACCCCGGCAATCACTTTGCCCAAACCGACTTGCGCATGGCCCGCGGCATCCACTGGATACTGACACATTAAAAATGGTGCCCACACGCATATACGCATGGGCACCATATCTTGTTTTAGCTGAACGCAGCTGCTACTCAGCAGCCTCCTCAAGCTCGGAGACATCAAACTCAAAGTCGTTACCCGGCAGGATGGCGTTGAGCACAATGCCCACCAGTGAGCCCACGGCAATGCCGGACAGCGAAATGGTCACGCCGCCCAGCTCCAACACGATGGCGCCGGCGGTGCTGTACGCGATGCCGAGCGAAAGCACGAGCACCAGCGCGGCAACCAGCACGTTGCGGTTGTTCTGGAAATCGACCTGGTTCTCGATGAGGTTGCGGACACCCACAGCGCTGATCATGCCGTAGAGCACGAGCGACACACCGCCGATCACACACGCCGGCATGGCCGCAATGACAGCCGCGAACTTGGGGCAGAACGAAAGCACGATGGCGCAACACGCGGCAATTCGAATTACGCGCGGGTCGAACACGCGCGTCAGGGCGAGCACGCCGGTGTTCTCGGTTGATTTCCGATCTCAGCCGAACACATTG
>UQUD01000157.1 GCA_900544225.1 uncultured Collinsella sp. | reverse complement strand
GCGGCCGCGCCGGTGACGGCGGGCGTGTAGACGCGGGCGAAGCGCGTGATGAAGTTCTCGGTACGCGCCTTCTTTTCGCTGGCGTTTTCTACGAGCTCCAGGACGCGCGCGACGGTGGACTCGCCAAATGGCTTGGTGGTGCGCACGTGGATGAGGCCCGTCATGTTGATGCAGCCGCTGATGATATCGTCTCCGGTTTTGGCCGGGCGGGGAATCGATTCGCCGGTAAGGGCGGCGGTGTCGAGTTGCGTCTCGCCTTCGACGATGACGCCGTCGATGGGTACGCGCTCGCCGGGCTTGACGACGATGACGGTGCCGACGGCGATGTCATCGGGGGAGACCTGCTCGAGTGTGCCGTCGGGTTGCTCGACGTTGGCGTAATCGGGCGCGATGTCCATCATGGCGCTGATCGATTTGCGGCTCTTGCCCACGGCGTAGGCCTGGAACAGCTCGCCGACCTGATAGAACAGCATGACAGCGGCGCCTTCGGCCATGTGCGGATCGGTGTCGGGGAAGAGCACCATGGCAAACGCGCCGATGGTCGCGACGGCCATGAGGAAGCTTTCGTCGAAGGCCTTGCCGCGGCGGATGTTGTTGTATGCCTTTTGGAGCACGTCGTAGCCGGCAATTAGGAACGGCACCAGGAACAGCACGAAGCTGGCGTAGACGTTACCCGGGGTGCCGAATGCGGCGGTAAGGGTACCGAGCTCCTCGAGGGCGTACACTACCGCAAAAATGCCTAGCGCTACCAGGATACGATTGCGCTTATGCTCAAGGGACTCTTTCTTCTTGCGCTTCTTCTTTTTCTTTGTGGGATCGGCGGCTGCCATGATTCAAACCTCCCATTTGAATGTATGAACACTCGCTCATATAATTTCGCGAGCAAAGGCCGCGGCAAGCGCGGCCTTTTGGGTTGGCGTTAACCTGGGCTAGAGAATGATCTCGCAGTCCGGCTCGGCGTCGGCCGTAAACTCCACGACGCGGTCGAGCACCTCGTCGAACTCGGCGTCATCGGCCTCGAGCGTCAGCTTCTGGGTCATAAAGTTAACGGACACGGATTTGACGCCCTCGAGCTTGGCCAGCTCGTCCTGAAGCTCGCGCGCACAGTTGGCGCAGTCGATCTCGTCGAGCTTGAACTGCTTTTTCATGGTGGGTTCCTTTCCCTGTCTTGCGGCTTGGGTGCAGGCCGCGCTGGTACCGTGGTTGGTCGCTATTCGCAGATGTGGCTCATGCCCTGGTTGAGCATGGTATAGACATGATCATCGGCGAGCGAGTAGAGGATATTGCGCCCGTCGCGCCGGAATTTAACTAGGTGCGACTGCTTGAGCGTGCGCAGCTGGTGTGACACCGCAGACTGCGAGGTCGCGGTCGCTTCGGCGATGTCTGCCACGCAGAGTTCGCGGCCCATGAGGGCGTAAAGGATCTTGATGCGCGTTGTGTCGCTAAAGACCTTGAACAGGTCGGCAAGGTCGTACAGCAGCTCCTCGTCGGGAAGGTCCTCGGGCGAGCAGGTGGTGGGGACGTCGGGCACGATGGTGGTGTCGATGCCGGACTCTATTTCATCAACGCGGATACTCATTGCAATATCCTTTCATATGAACATGCGCTCATATAACTTACTTCCGAGTATATGAGCGTAAGTTCATATGTCAATATAATTCGCGATTTTTTTGCTATCGATTGGTCCTGGTGGCGGCTAAGGGCATCGGTGGGCGCGGATAAGGCCGCCGATGTCAACGTGGGTACCTTAGCGACGTGCAAAAACGGGCCGATATCCACTTGGATATCGGCCCGCATTGCGTCGCTTGAGAAGGACGTCTCGGCGTGTCGCTTTTGCGCGGGGCGCTATGGTCCGGCAAATATTGCTCGCGAATGGAGCCTCTGCCTGGCAACCTACTTGGCAAACAGGTTCTTGAGGTTGAACTCGGCTTGGACGGTGCGGAGCATGAGGTCGGTGTCGTCGAGGCCCAGGTGCTGCTCGTTGGCGTCGGCAGCGAGGGTGCCGCGTCGGCGGGCCCAGTTTTCGAGTGCGGCGGGCGCGGACTCGCGGGGGAGCGAGCGCACGTCGGCGTCTAGGCTGCGGCAGATCTG
>UQUD01000156.1 GCA_900544225.1 uncultured Collinsella sp. | reverse complement strand
GCGCCATGCCCCAGCGCGGCCACGACGCCGTCATGGTTGCCGCCGAGATCGTCAATGCCCTGCAGACCATCGTCTCGCGCGAAATCAGCCCCTACGAGCCGGCCGTCATCACCGTCGGCGAGCTGCATGGCGGCACCGCGCGCAACGTTATCGCCGGCACGGCCTACCTCGCCGGCACGGTGCGCACCTACGGCGATTCGACCCACGAGGAAATGCCGGAGCTTATGCGCCGCATCGTGGAGCATACTGCGGCCGCCTTGGGCGCCGAGGCAGAGCTCACCGACTACACCATCGCCAACTACAAGGTCGAAAACGACGCGGGCTCGAGCGAGCGCTGCCGTCAGGCTGTAATTAAGTGTCTGGGCCCCGCCGGCCAAGGCCATTATCGTGGCACGCTTTCGGGCGAGGATTTTTCGGAGTACCTGCGCCGCGTACCGGGCGTGCTCGCCTTTGTAGGTACGCGCAACCCCAAGATTGGCGCCACGTACGCCCAACATTCCTGCTTTTACAAGATCGACGAGAGCGTGCTGGCCAAGGGCTCCATGGTGGCAGCCCAGTATGCTATCGACTTTTTGGCCGAGCCCACGCAAGAGGAGCTCGACGGCCCCGCGATTACCGCGGTCGCCGAAACCAACCCCGACTTGGCCGCCAAGCTGCGCTCTGCCAAGGCCACGGCCGCTGAGGCGCGCGACGCCATGCACGATGCTCGCACCGCCCGCCATGCTGCAATCAAGGGCATCCACGATGCGCGGGCTGCCGCTCGCCACGAGGAAAAGCGCGACGAGTAGCCGTCACGCCCATCCATAACAGCCTGGCTAAAGCAAAGCGGGGGCGGACGTTATCTCAACGTTCGCCCCCGCTTATGTGTCGACCGTTTTTCTAGCGCGTCCTCCGTCACGCCAGGTAAGAGCGAAGGATGGTGAGCCAGCGTGGGGGTTCGAGGTGGATGATATCGTCGGGAACTCCGGCGGGCGCATAGCCGCCAAAGAGCAGACCGGCATCTGCCGGATTGATGAGGCGCACGATCCATACGACGACGACCAGCACGCACAACACGGTGACCGCAATGTCGATACCACGCTTTAGCTTGCTCGATGCCACCTCCTCGCGCACGAACGCGAGCACAAACGCAATCGGCACCACCCAAAACAGCGGATGGTAGGCAAAGGCAGCCGCATAATCGAGGCGCAGCGCCGCCAGCCACGCCCTCGTCATGCCGCATCCCGGACAAGGAATGCCCGTCATCAATCGAAAAATGCAGCCAATGTCGAGCAGGTAGAGCGCGAGCCAGGCGACAAAGAGCGCGCCGGTGCAAAAAAGGGCGCGGCGAAGGAGCTCTGCCGTGCCCCTATGTCCCTGGGAGCTGTTCACGCCGCCCTTATTGTTAGGCACGAGCGCCAAGGCGAGTGTTGTAAGCCGTTGCCATGGCATTGGTATTATTGATGACGATGTTCATAGCGAAGATGGGACCAAGGCCGCACAGGAGCGCGCCGAAGATCTGCCACAGAAGAACGGTGGTGCCGTTTTCCTGGAACACCAGGCCGTAGCGAGGAGCGTTGGCCTGCAGGCGGTTGCCAATCTTGTAATACCAGTAGTACGCGTAGAAGCCGCAGGTCACAAACGATAGAAGGATGAATTCCGCCAGACCCGGCGTGTAATCGCCGTCATCCTGACACAACGTGTTGACGTCGCGTGCCAAGCAATACAGGAAGTAGAACGAATAGATACCGCAGGTCACAAGAGAGAGCAGCAGCCAGCCGATCAGGCTGCGGTCAGCCTTAATGGGGCCATAGCCCATCGGAGCGGATGCGGACTGTTGGGCGTATTGACCGGTGTACTGCTGCTGAGGCTGGGGCGCGGGCTGAATAGCCTGGGCCGGAGCGGGCTGGGGCTGCGGGGCCGCAGCGGCAGAAGCGGCACCAACGGCGGATCCGCAAACAGGGCAGAATTTGGCATCATCCGAAATGGGAGAACCACAAGTGGGACAGAACATGAGCCTCTCCTTTTCCTAAGGCGTCGCACGCCTTCAAACCTTACACGTCTACGTTCTCAACAATAGCCGCGACGTTGTTGCGCAACATTGACCAATTTCCGAGAAATTTTGCTGCAACCGTTTTCCCAGGCATTTTCTTGCTTTCGCAGTAGAAAAAGGCACCCCGGGCTCAGTTGCCCAGGGCGCCTCGACCGGCTATTCGGTTTGATTGTTTTCGGCAGCAGGATTATCGCCCGGCTCATCCGCCGGCGTGGCAACGGCATCCCAATCGGGCTCCGCAGGCGTCGCCTCGGACGCCGGTGCGGGGACAGGAGCAGG
>UQUD01000155.1 GCA_900544225.1 uncultured Collinsella sp. | reverse complement strand
GTCTGAGGCCGCCGAGGTTGCGTCTGCCGAGGCTGAGGCCGTGGCCGAGCCTGCGCCTGCAGAGGAGGCCGCGGAGACCGAGCCTGCGCCTGCCGCTGAAAAGCCTGCTCCGGTCCTGCCCGAGGTCACCGTGCTCGACGCCTCTGCCACGCAGGCCATTCTGGATAACGGCCGAGGCTACGCGCAGTTCTGCGACATGGCCGTGCTCGCCTTTGCCTCGTTCACCAACCCGGGCGGTGGCTACATCCAGGGCTATCTGGGCCAGGAGGCCACGCTCTGTGCCGATTCGTACTTGTACAACGTGCTCGATAAGCAGCGCAAATGGTACGGCGAGAACCGTCGCCGCAACATCAACTGCGAGCTTTACCGCAACCGTGCGCTGGTGGTGCCTGCGGTGCGCTTCGACCGCAATCACGTACATGCATATGCTGACGTGATCGTTGCCGCCGCGCCCAACGCCAAGCGCGCTCGCCAGGAGTATCGCGTGGGTGACGATGCCTTGCTGGATGCCCTGCGCGATCGCATCCGCTTTGTGCTTGCCATCTGCGATGAGCTGGGTCGCGAGAAGCTCGTGCTGGGCGCTTGGGGCTGCGACAACAACGGCTTTGACGTCGAGGCCGTGGCTGAGCTCTTCCGCAAGGAGCTTGCGTCGGGCGACTTCAAGGTCAAGCAGGTCTTCTTTGCCGTGCCTTCTACGCGTTGGGACGAAGACTTTGCCAAGTTCGAGCACGTGCTGGCAAACTTCCCCGAGCGCAACGAGGAGGCCTATGCCCAGGTTGCCGCTCGCGCTGCGGCTGCTCGCGCCGCCGAGCAGGCCCAGGCTGCTGCCGAGGACGATGAGGACGAGGACGATTGGCACAAGTACCTGTAATCGGTACGTGCCGACAGATAGGTCGAGCCGGCGGGAGGGCTGCTCCCGTCGGCTTTTTACTAAAGGAAGGGCTTACGATGAAAAACGTTCTGTGCTTTGGTGACAGCAATACCTATGGCTACGATCCGGCAGGTATGCGCGACGGCACCGCGGTGCGCTATGCGCACGATGTGCGCTGGTGCGGCGTGGCCCAGCGTGACCTGGGCGAGGACTGGCACGTAATTGAGGAAGGCTTAAACGGCCGCACGACGGTGCGCGACGATATGTGCCATCTGGATACTAATCTCAACGGTATTCGCGCGTTGCCGATGCTGCTCGAGGCCCATAAGCCGCTGGATGCGATCGTGATTATGCTGGGCACCAACGACTGTAAGACGGTCTTTAACGTGACAGCTTCCGATATCGCCCGTGGCGCCATGGCGCTGATTCGCGCTGTCCGCGCGTTTCCGTGGACCGACGCTGCGCCTTGTCCGCGCATTCTGCTGATGGCTCCTATCAAGATCAAGCCGCAGATCGCCGATGTGTATATGACCGACTTTGACGAGCACTCCGTCGAGGCCTCGGAGCATTTTGGCGAGTACTATGCGTATGTTGCCGAACAGTTTGGCTGCGACTTTTTGAATGCCGCCGATTTTGCCGAGCCGGGCGATATCGATTATCTGCACATGATGCCGGAAAGCCACGAGAGCCTCGGCCATGCCGTGGCAGCCAAGCTCAAAGAGATGATCGGAGAGTAGTACGGCCCTAAGCAGTACAAAAGTTCCCCTTGCGGTGGCTTGTTTCGTTGGTTTGTCTTGATCTGTAACAGCTGTAAGGCCGAAAACGGGCTAGATGTTACAGATTGAGATTATTTAGGTCGATATCGGTCGTTTGTCTCGATCTGTAACATCTAGGGTCGATTTCGCCGAGTTACTGTTACAGATCGAGATTTTCTTCTCAGCGGAATTTGAATGTCTCAATCTGTAACAGGTGGGCCGAAAAACGGACTCTAACTGTTACAGATCGAGATGTTTGCGGGAACCGCCACAAAGGTGCCTGTCCCCTTTGTGGCGGTTTGGGATGGGGCTTAGTACTGCCACAACTAACGGCGTGCCATCTACCTGCGGCTTTGCGGGTGAATATCCTAACTTATCCCAAGCGCGTCGAAGGCGGCGCGGACGACCTGCTCGGCGGTGGGGCGGATATAGTGCCGTCCCGATACGCCGGGGAGGGCGTGGCCCATCAGCATCTCGATGAGGTCCCACGGCAGGCGGAGCTCGACCTCCACTATCGTACGCCACGAGTTGCGGAGGTTCGACCACGGGATGTGCTCGATGCCGCGGGCGGCGCAGAGTTTCCGCCAGCGGTTGTTGCAAATGCTCCGGTTCATGGGCAGCCCGTCGCCCCGGTCGCTCAGCCATTCGCGGCCCTCGACGGCGCGCGAGGCCGCTATCTCGACAAGGCGGTCGGCGGCCTGCGGTAGGATCACGACGGTACGGGCGGACTTGGCGGTCTTGAGGGCGCTCACCGGCTCGGTG
>UQUD01000154.1 GCA_900544225.1 uncultured Collinsella sp. | reverse complement strand
AACTGCGGGAACGTGCTATCCGCTCAATGTGTTCGGCTGAGATCGGAAATCAACCTTTCCTGCATTTTCTCGCGCGCTGGCACCCCGCGCCGCTGCTACGCCATAATAGTTGGCGGACAAACGGCGAGAGAAAGCAACCACATGGCACAGACCACGACAGATACTTCCGCCAGCACCGTTTCTGGCGCCGGCGCCGCCAGCTCGTTCTCGGGCGGCACGGGAACCGAAGCCGAATTCGGCTCGCTCGGCGCGCTCTCCCCCACCTGGTGGGAGCCCGAGGATGGTAGCGAGCCCGAACCATGGCTCACGCCCGATCAGGCCTTCGAACGCTTCTTTGAATGGACAAGCGACCGCGGTATTGAGCTGTGGGACCACCAGGAAGAGGCCCTCATGGATCTAGCCGCCGGTGACCATGTCATTTTGGGAACACCGACCGGATCGGGCAAGTCGCTTGTCGCGCTAGGCATGCTCTTTATGGGCATGGCACAGGGCAAGCGCTGTTATTACACGGCCCCCATCAAGGCTCTGGTCAGCGAAAAGTTTTTCGACCTTGTGCAGGTGCTCGGCCGCGATAACGTCGGCATGATCACCGGCGACACGCATATCAACACCAAGGCGCCCGTCATCTGCTGCACGGCAGAAATCCTTGCCAACGATGCACTGCGCGAGGGCGAGGGCGCCGACGTGGGCTGCGTCGCCATGGACGAGTTCCACTATTTTGCCGACCCCGACCGCGGCTGGGCCTGGCAGGTGCCACTGCTCACCCTGCCTCACACGCAATTCATGCTCATGAGCGCCACGCTCGGCGATGTCACTGCCATCGCCGCCTCACTCGAGGAACACACCGGCGCTACCTGCGACTTGGTCGTCGATGCCCCACGCCCCGTGCCGCTGAGCTACGACTACGTGACGACCTCCCTCGAGGGCACCGTCGAGCTCGCGATGCGCGGCGGAGAGGCCCCGCTCTATATCGTGCACTTTAGCCAGGATGCCGCCCTTGCGACGGCACAGTCACTCGCCAATTTTGGCATCGCCAGCAAGGAGCAGCGCGAGGCCATTAAGGAAGCCGCCAAAGGCACGAGCTTCTCGACGGCCTTTGGCAAGATCCTCAAGCGCTTGCTTGGCTGCGGCGTCGGCGTGCACCACGCCGGTATGCTGCCGCGCTATCGTCTGCTGGTCGAGCGCTTGGCGCAGCAGGGCCTGCTGCCTGTCATCTGCGGCACCGATACGCTCGGCGTCGGCATCAACGTACCCATCCACACCGTGGTCCTCACCGCGCTCACCAAGTTCGATGGCTACAAGATGCGTCGTCTGCGCGCCCGCGAGTTCCATCAGATTGCCGGTCGCGCCGGCCGTTCGGGCTTCGATACCGAGGGCATGGTCATCGCCGAGGCCCCGGAGCACGAGATCGAGAACGCCAAGCTCATGGCCAAGGCGGGTGACGACCCCAAGAAGCTCCGCAAGATTAAAAAGAAGAAGGCCCCCGAGGGCTTTGTCACCTGGAACAAGCAGACCTTTGAGCGTCTGATTGAGACGCAGCCCGAGACGCTCAAGCCGCGCCTGCGCATCACGCACTCCATGGTGATTAGCGTGGTCGAGCAGGGCGGCGACGCCCGTGCCCGCGTACACGACCTCATCGAGACGAGCCTGCAGACCCCCGAGGAAAAGGCCAAGCTCGAGGTTCGCGCCGATGAAATCTTCGCCACACTCATCGATTCCGGCGTCGTCGTTCGCACCGAGGTGCCGCCCGCACCCGACGCCCCGACTGACGCCGCACCAGACATTGACTATGCACTGACGGTCGATCTGCCCGAGGACTTTGCGCTCGATCAGCCGCTCTCGCCGTTCTTGCTTGCCGCGTTGGAGCTGCTCGATCCCGAGAGCGAGACCTATACCATGGATCTGATCTCGATGGTCGAGGCAACGCTCGAGGACCCCAAGCAGGTGCTGCGCGCACAGGAGCGCGCTGCGCGCGACCGCGCGATGGCCGAAATGAAGGCTGACGGCGTCGAGTATGAGGAGCGCTTGGAGCGCATTCAAGACGTCACGTACGAAAAGCCGCTCGAGGATTTGCTCGACGCCGCCTTTGACAAGTACTGCCAGGAAGTGCCCTGGGCAAACGACTATCAGCTCTCTCCCAAGAGCGTTCTGCGCGATATGCTGGAAAGCGCGAGCGATTTTAAGGGCTACATTCAAAAGCTCGGCATCGCCCGCTCCGAGGGCATTCTGCTGCGCTACCTAGCCGAGGCCCACCGTTCACTCGACCGCACCGTGCCCATCGAGAAGCGCGACGAGCGCCTGCGCGACATTATCTCGTGGCTGGGCTTTGTGGTGCGCTCGGTGGACTCGAGCCTGGTGGACGAGTGGGAGAACGCCGGCAACCCGGCAGCCCTCGACGCCGCGCCGCCGCAGGGCATC
>UQUD01000153.1 GCA_900544225.1 uncultured Collinsella sp. | reverse complement strand
CCGCCGGCGTTGCAAGGCCGCGGCGAAAGTCGGCCGAAAGCAGCGCCAGCACCGCACACATGCCCGCCGGCATCGCCGAGACCATATGCGCCGACATGCGCGCCTGCGATGTCTTGACGTCCAGGCGGCGCTTGAGCTCAATGCGCTCCCCCACCATGCTCGACGCCTCGGATAGCAGGTCGGCAAGCGGGGCACCGGTTCGCTGCGACACCTTGAGCGCCAAGGTGACAAGCGAAAGGCCGGGGGCATCGATACGGTCGAGTAGGTCATCCAACGCATCAGTCGCCGAGACGCCGCAGTCGATCGCCGCCGCCACGCGCAAAAACTCGGTATGCACCGGCTCTTGCGCGTGAGTTCCCACAAACCTCATGCCCTGGGCCAGCGAATGGCCCGAGGCGAGCGACATAGAGAGCGCCGTAAAGGCCTCGGGCATGGCTTCTTCCACATCGTGTTGCTCGCGGCGACGGTCGAAGGTGTCGCGAGCGGCGCCTACGCCAAACGGTGCGAGCAGCCCGAGGACAAAGCCGATGGGCGACAGCGATACGACAGTCAGGGCAATGCCGCAGACACCACTCGATAGCAGCAAGCATGCCAGGCGCGCCTCGTCATCCTCGATAACAAGGCCAACGCGATGTGCCGAAATCAGCGCCGCCCAAGAGTGGGCAATCTTTTTTAGCAGGTCGTTTTCTACCAACTCACGCGGCAGCCTCTCGGCAACCGACTCAAGCGCATGGCTGACCAGCTCCGCCGGCGGCACGCGCGGCGCACGAGGCTCCGCTCCACACGCCACCGCGGCCGAAAGCCCCGTCAAGCCCCCTACGACGAGGGGCACAACGATCTCCATTCGTCCACCTCCTCATGCGTGAGCGTTCCCGAGCGCAGGCCCTCCGCGATAAACGGAGGCTCGCGATCGAGCGTCCAGGTGCGCGTGGCGGCATCGAACGTCACGTAGCGCTCAAGCTCCACGCCGCCTGACGTGCCGCGTCGCACCCCCGAATAGGAGGACACGAAACGCCTGCCGTCCGCATGACGCTCGGACATCACGATGCCGTCGAGCGCCATGGCAATCTGCTCCTCGATAAGCTCGCTCGGCAGATCGATGCCATAGCGCGCAAGCAGCGTCAAACGCACCACGGTCTCCTGCTCGGTGCCCGCATGAAGCGTGGTGAGCGATCCGTCGTGCCCGGTGTTCATGGCCTGCAGCATGTCGCAACATTCCGCACCGCGCACCTCACCCACCACAATACGGTCGGGACGCATGCGCAGGGCGTTGGTCACCAGGTCGCGGATTGTCACCGCGCCCTCGCCCTCAATTGAAGCCTCGCGTGCCTCAAGGCGAACCACATGCGGGTGATGCGCAAACTTGAGCTCGGCGGAGTCCTCGATCGTCACGATGCGCTCGCCGGTGGATATCTCGCACGACAGCGCGTTGAGCAGCGTGGTCTTGCCCGACCCCGTGCCACCTGCAACCGCCAGATCCTGGCGCAGCGACACCGCACACGACAGCAGCTGCGCATACCAAAGCGGTAGCGACCCCAGGCCCACAAGCTCGTCCAACGAACAGATGCGGTCTGAGAACTTGCGGATGGTGAGGATTGGCCCATCGATCGCCACAGGCGGGATCACCGCGTTGACGCGATAGCCCGTCTTGAGGCGAGCGTTGACGATAGGGCTGCGCTCGTCGATACGCCTGCCCAGCGGCGAGATGATGCGGTCGATGAGCACGCGGATCTGCTCGTCATCCTCAAATGCATGCTCGATGGGATATAAGACGCCGCCGCGCTCAAAGAAAGCCGATCGGCAGCCGTTAACCATGATCTCGGTGACGGTGTCGTCCTCGATGAGCGGCTGCAGCGGGCCCAGGCCCACCACGTCATCCAAAATCTCGTCGATGATGGTCTCGCGCTCGGGCGTCGCCAGGTCGCCCGGCTCCTCCACGTTGAGCGCCGCCTCCACCGCAGGACGCAATTCCGAGCGGGCGAGCGCCGGATCGATGTAGGCGCTGATACGCGCCACCTCGTCATAACCCATGCGGTCCATCACGGCGCGTTTGGTGCGGCGCTTGACGGCACGGTGGCGCCCCGCATCAACAGGCACTGTCGCCGCGGCCGCACCGGCTTCCTTAATCCTTGTTTGCAAGCTCATCGCGAATCACCCTCGCGCGACCAGGGAAGACGGATACGCGGGCGCTCGGTGCGCGTCGCGCGGTCGGTGACCATGTCACTCCAGGGACCGACGGCGCAGCCCAGCTCCATGAGCATCTTGCGCGTGGCTTCGCGTACGCTGGTGGCAAAAGCGCTGGTCTGGCCCACTGCCTCGTCAGCACGGCCGAACGCCATGAGCGCCGCCAAGTCCTGCCCGCCGTCGGCAATGCGGATCTTGGAGCTCAACGCGCAGGTAATCTCAAAGCGCATGGCGACATCCTCGTCAGCGCCGCGCGCGCCAAACCGGTTGAATACGGCGCTCATGCGCGTACGCGGCACGCCCACACGGCTCGCCAGCTCGATAACGCGTGCCGCGGACGTCGCAGACGACGCCGATGGATCGCCCACGACCAGGCAGCGGTCG
>UQUD01000152.1 GCA_900544225.1 uncultured Collinsella sp. | reverse complement strand
CTCACCATTGTCGGCCTAATCCGCGGTCTTTCATGCAGCAGGGGCTCTCAATGTTATTATGTCCTGCTCATATCGTCTCTGCCGGCAGTTTAGGAACGTCCCTAACTGCCGGCTCGGGAACGACAAAGCGCTAGTTCACTTCGACGGGTTTGGCGCCGGGATAGCGCTCCTCAAAGTCTAGGCGATACTTATTGTCATTGGTGCCCGCCACGTTGTCGCGCGACAGCGGCGCCACGATCTCATTCTTGTGGTCCGCAGGCTTGGCGTATTTCAGGCTGATCTCCCAGGCATCACAGATTGCGTCAATGCGGTGATCCAGGTCGTCATACAGGGCAACGATGTCTTTCCAGGAACTGTAGTTCTTAGAGCTCGTCGGGACGTCCAGGTCCTCGACGATGTCGTAATACTGCTCGATGGTGTCCTCTGTGCGCTCGGCGACGTCGGCGAGATTTTGACGGGTGGTGCGATCTTCTTCCAGATAGCTGCCGTTGAAGTTCTGCGCGCAGCCACGGACGTAGTTGTCGAGGTCTTCGAGCAAGTCGTAGTATTCGCTCAGTCGGCGGTAGAGGTTCTGCTCGGAGAGCGTTGCTTCGCCGCCATCCTCGTCGTCATCGTCATCATCGTCGTACAGGCTGTTGGGATCGCCGAGAGGCTTTAGGTCATCGTCGTCGACGTCATGGTGCAGCTTAGCTACCTCGGTAGTCGTCTGCGTGGCGGCGTTGTCGAAAGGCTTGATCACAAAGAAAACGACCAGGGCGATGATGATTGCCACCAGCACAACGATAACGGCGATAAGCGGCCCGGTGCCGCTCTTTTTGGGGGCGGGGGTCTGTGGCGAAGCGGGCGCGTATGCGGGAGCCGGCTCCTGTTGGGACGAGCCGCTCGCGACGGGTATGCGCTGCGTGGTCTCGACGGCCGCGGGGCCTGCGGCGGGGTCAGGGCGATAGGCGAGGGGGTCGTCCGCCTTGGCTTGCGGCGTATCGAGGGAACCGGTCTGCTCGAAAGCGGGCTGGCTATCGCTCGCGGCTGTTTGCTCAACGGGTGCACCGCACGAGGTGCAGAACTTGGCATTATCTGCAAGAAGCTTGCCGCACGAGGCGCAATACCGAGACATTGCCACTCCTTTCGCCACATTTCAATGCAATACGACGATTATACCCAGCGTCCAAAATTCTCCATCATAAGTTGCGGTGAAATAGGGACTGTTTGGCGGTCTCAGAGCTTCAATCAGTCCCTATTTCACCGCAACTTTGGAAAGGCGCCTTTGGTCATTGGGGACGCACCGAGCACTGGGGTATCATGGCTTGGTTGATATATCTGCATTTACGCGCCTTGTAGGAAGGGGCTGCGCCCATGGCTTTTGTGCCCGCTCAACATAGCTTCATTACGCTCGAGGGTGTCGATGGCGCCGGTAAATCTACGCAGGCGCGCCTGCTTGCCCGTGCGCTCGACCTTGCCGGCTACCAGGTTGTGACCCTGCGTGAGCCGGGCGGCACTGCCATCAGCGAAAAGATTCGCGCCCTGCTGCTCGACCCTGCCAACACGACGATGGGCGACACCTGCGAGTTGTTGCTCTACGAGGCCGCGCGTGCCCAGCTGGTGCACGAGGTCATCGCCCCCGCGCTCGCAGCCGGCAAGGTGGTCCTGTGCGATCGCTTCTACGATTCCACGACCTGCTACCAGGCGTTTGCCGATGGCCTCGATCGCCAGATAGTGCGCGACGCCAACAACCTGGCCGTCGCGGGTACGCACCCGGCGCTCACACTCGTCTATCACATCACGCCCGAGCAGGCGGCGCTGCGCATGGCCGACCGCGGTGCGGCAGATCGCATGGAGGCTAAGGGCATGGCCTTCCAAGAGCGTGTCTACCAGGGTTTTTGCGCAATTGCCGCCGAGGAGCCAAACCGCGTAAAGCTCATCGACGCGACCGCGTCCATCGAGGAAGTCTTTGCGAAGACGGTCGAGCAGGTTCGCGCGTACGGTCTCGACATTCCGCAGGACGCCGTCACCGCTGCGCTTGCCCAGGAGGCCGAGTAGCATGGCCCCCGCTCAGGCAAGTCTGCTGGCCAAGCTCGACACCCAAGAGCGCGTGCGCGACTTTTTGACCAATGCCGTCGCCAGCGGTCGCGCATCGCACGCCTACCTGTTTTTGGGCGCGCCCGGCGCGGGCAAGCTCGACGCCGCGTGGGCGCTCGCCCAAGCCTTCCTGTGCGAGCAGGATGGCTGCGGCTCATGCGACAGTTGTGTGCGCGTTGCTCGCCATACGCACCCCGACGTGCACTATTACACGCCCGAGAGCGCCACGGGCTACCTCATTGCCCAGACCCGCGAGCTGCTCGACGACGTGCCGCTGGCACCCATCCGCGCCAAGGCCAAGGTCTACATCATCGACCGTGCCGAGCAGCTGCGCGCCAACACCGCCAACGCGCTGCTCAAGACACTCGAGGAGCCGCCCGAGGGCGTTATGTTTATCTTGTTGGGCACCTCGGCAGACGTGATGTTGCCCACCATCGTGAGCCGCTGCCAGTGCGTGCCGTTTCGGCTGGTATCGCCCGCCGTCGCCGCGCAGGCCGTGAGCCGCGCC
>UQUD01000151.1 GCA_900544225.1 uncultured Collinsella sp. | reverse complement strand
CCGGGGTGTTTGCTCCAAATGAGTTCCGCATGCAAAGAAGGCCACTAAATGTGGCCTTCGTCTTGCATAGGACTGTTTGAAATTTGGAGGAAATACCCCGGCGACTCGGGGCTTCCCCGGCCTCGCAGCTACGAGAGCGACGTTCTCAGCAACTCGTTGAAGAGCTTCGGGTTGCCCTTGCCGCGGCTTGCCTTCATGCACTGGCCCACCAAAAAGCCGATAACCTTCTGGTTGCCGTCACGATACTGCTGCGCCTGATCGGCACAGTTAGCCAGCACCTCGTCCACGATCGGCTGCAGCGCGCCGGCATCGCTCACCTGACGCATACCACGCTCGTCGACGATCTTGTTGGGATCGTCACCGGTCTGGGCCATGGCCTCAAAGACCTCGTGCGCCTGGTTGGAGCTGATGGCATCGGTCGCCAGCAGCTTGGCAAGCGCCGCCACCTGAGCCGGCGCGATGCCGGACTCGGCGAGCGACACGCCTGCGCCCTTAAGGTAGGCGATCATCTCATTCACCAGCAAGTTTGCAACCGTCTGGGCTTCCTTGCCAGCCATACCGGCAGCGGCCGCCTCAAAGAAATCGGCAAACTCCGGGTCGCCAGCAATCTGTTCGGCATCGGCCGCCTTAATGCCAAAGTCGGCCTCAAAACGGGCGCGCTTAGCATCGGGCAGCTCGGGAATCTCGCCACGGCAGCGGTCGATGAACTCGTCGTCCAGATCGAACGGCGCCAGGTCGGGATCGGGAAATAGACGATAGTCGTCGGCCGTCTCCTTCACACGCATGACCACAGTGCGCTTACGGCTGGGCTCCCAGTGGCGGGTCTCCTGATAGATGATGCCGCCCTCCTCGAGCACCTCGGCCTGACGGCAGATCTCGTAGGCAAGGCCGTCGTGCAGGCTCTTAAACGAGTTGAGGTTCTTGAGCTCGGTCTTGGTACCCAGCTTGGTCTCGCCGCGGCGACGCAGCGACACGTTGCCGTCGCAGCGCATGGAACCCTTCTCCATGGAGCAGTCCGAAATGCCCAGTGTCACAAAGATGCGACGGAGCTTTTCCATAAACAGGCGCGCTTCCTCGGGCGTGCGCAAGTCGGGCTCAGTGACGAGCTCAATGAGCGGCGTGCCGCAGCGGTTGTAGTCGACGAGCGACTCGGCCGCGGCGGTAATGCGGCCCTCGGCGCCGCCCACGTGCACCATCTTGGCGGCGTCCTCCTCCATGTGGATGCGCAGGATGCGGATGGGCACCGTGTAGGAACCGTCCTCGCGGCGCTCGGGCATCTGCAGGTTGGACGCGTCATAGCTGGCCAGATGGCCGGCACGCTGGTTGCCCTCGCGCATGGTCGACGTCATGGACGTGGACAGGCCCTCGGCGTTGGCCGAAGCGCTCGCCAGGCTCTGAGCCTCGGACTCGCCAAACGCGCAGTCGGGGCGCTCGGCAGCACCGCGACCGGTCACGTCCAGGTCCAGGTGACCGTACATGGCAAAGGCGACCGGACCCTGCGTGGTCTGGAAGTTCTTGGCCATATCGGGATAGAAGTAGTGCTTGCGGTAGAACATCGAGTGGCGCTGGATCTCGCAGTTGGTGGCGAGACCGGCCTTAACGATGCTCTCGATGGCGCGCTTGTTGGGCACCGGCAGGGCGCCGGGCAGGCCCAGGCACACCGGGCACACGTTGGCGTTGGGCTCGTCATCGTGGCTAAGCTTGCAGTTGCAGAACATCTTGGTATCGAGTGCGGTGAGCTCGGTATGGATCTCCAGGCCGATCACGGCCTCCCAATCCTGCAGGACCTCGGAAAGCTCCTTCATTACAGCTCGCCTCCCTTCCCGGCAAAATCGGGCGCGACGGAAAGCACGGGCGCACCCGTGGCGGCATCAGCAAAGCCGCGCTCCAGGGCGCGGGCAAACGTGAGCAGCTGACGGTCCTTAAAGGCAGGCCCCACCAGCTGGGCAGAAACGGGCAGCTGAGTATCCTCGCCCAGACCCAGCGGCACCGAGATACCGCCGTTGCCGCAAATGTTGAGCGAGATGGTGTACAGGTCGGAAAGGTACATCTGCGTGGGGTCGCTGATCTCGCCAAACTTAAAGGCCGTGCGCGGCGAGGCGGGCATGAGGATGGTGTCCACCTTGGCATACGCGGCATCGTAGTCCTGTGTGATGAGCGTGCGGGCCTTTTGCGCAGCGTAGTAGTACTTGTCGTACACACCCGAGCTCAGCAGGTAGGCGCCGAGCATCTGACGACGCTTGGCCTCGGCACCAAAGCCGTGGGCACGCGAAAGCGAGCTCTGGTCGGACAGGTTGGCGCAGCCCTCCTCCTGATAGCCATAGCGAATGCCGTCGAAGCGGGCCAGGTTGGAGAACGCCTCGGCCGGGCCGATGACGTAGTAGGCGGCGATGGCGGCGTCCAGGTGCGGCAGGTCGACCTCGACCAGCTCGGCACCCTGGTTCTGCAGCTCCTGAGCGGCGCGCTGAACAGCGGCCTTGACCTCGGGCGTCAGGCCCTCGGCCTCCATAAACGCAGGGATGATGCCCACGCGCTTACCCTCGATGCTGTCGTTGAGATGCTCGGTAAAGTCGACGGCGCAATCCTGGCTGGTGCAGTCGTACGGATCGTGGCCCGCGCCGGTAAGCGCGTTCATGGCCAGCGCGACATCCTCGACCGTGCGGCCAAAGGGGCCCACCTGGTCGAGCGACGAGCCAAA
>UQUD01000150.1 GCA_900544225.1 uncultured Collinsella sp. | reverse complement strand
GATCTTCATCAGCGGCAGGCCACGCAGCATGGGCAACGGCGCCAGGCGTAAAGCCCGTTTCCTTGGGGGCCGCCGCGTGCATGGCTGACAGGGTCGCCGCAAGTGCATCCATCGCGGCGTCCAGCACCACGGCGTCCGCATAGAGGTCCGCATCGCCCACGGCAAGCTTGCGAACGGAGCCTTGCGCCACCAACCCGCGCAGTGCGGCATCGGCCTCGCCGACACCAAGATCCAAAGCCTCGGTAACATCAACCGCCGTAACTGGCAGCATCTGCAGCGCCAGCCAAGCGCCCACACCGCCCGCAATATCGCCGGACTCGAGCGCCGCATACAGCGTACGCTCCCCTTCGGCAAGCTCGCGCGAGCGACGGCAGCGCGAAAGCAGCACGCGCCCGCCGCCAATAAGCATCACGGGCGAATAGGACAGCACCACGGCATGGTCCCCGGCACGTAGCGGCAGTGGCTCCTCCACGCGCACCTGAACGGTACGGGTCTCGCCCACCGCAATGGGGGCCTCGCCCTCCATGAACATGATGCGACCGACAACCTCGGCCGTACCCGCCATCACATGCACACGCGCGCCCGACTCGAGCACACGCGGCTTGGCTCCCTCGCGACCCAAATACGTAAACGTCATCATAAAGCGCATCGTCTGGCCAAAGCGGCCCGCCACGCCGAGCATCTCACCGCGATCGAGCGCGGCGACACCATCGCCCACCAAGTTGAGCGCCACACGCTGACCGGGCAACGCCCGCGGTGTATCGCCATGCACCTGAATCCCGCGCACGCGACAGACCGTACGCGACGGCAGCGCGACGAGCTCATCGCCCACCGCGACGGGCGCATCGTGCAACGTTCCCGTCACCACGGTACCGGCGCCCTTGATCGTAAAGCAGCGGTCGATAGGCAGACGCGGTGCGGCATCGGTGAGCTCGGCGCGGGCACGGCAGGCATCCCAGCAAGCGGCAACCTGCTCGTCGAGCGCAGTCAGCAGGTCATCGATCCCCGCGCCGGTCTTGGACGACACCGGCACCATCGGCGCGCCCGCAAACACGGTACTCGACAAAAAGTCATCGACATCGAGCTCGGCAAGCTCGGTCATCTCGACATCGGCCAGGTCACACATCGTCAGCGCCACCACCATATGCGTGACGCCCAGCAGCTCCAGCACGTGCACGTGCTCGCGCGTCTGCGGCATTACACCCTCAACGGCAGAGACAACCAGCACGGCAACGTCGATGCCTGTCGCACCCTGCACCATGGCACGCAGGTAATGCGCATGGCCCGGCACGTCGACCAGGCCGACGATCTTGCCGCTCGGCAGCGCCAGCTCGCCAAAGCCCAGCTCCACGGTCATACCGCGACGGCGCTCAACCTCCAGACGGTCGGGATTCTTGCCGGTCAGCGCCTCGATCAGTGCGGACTTACCGTGGTCGACGTGGCCCGCCGTGCCAACGATAACGGGGCACTCCACCAGCGTCTGAACCTCACTCATCGAGCAATCGCCTTCTCAACGCATGCGACGAGCGTCGACGCCGCCGTCTCGATATCGCGGTCGCCCACGAGCGTGCGGACGTCAAACAGAATGCGATCGTGCGAGGTGCGCGTGACGACCGGCGTGTCGAAATCTTGGACGAGCGAGCGCTTGAGCGCGTCGACAGACAGGCGCCCGTCGACCGGGCAGACGGCCACGCACATGGTGGGCAGCTCGACGGTGGGCAGCGAGCCGCCGCCGGGAGTCGACGACTCCTCGACGATTTCCACATGCACGGCACACGGACAGCCAGCCTTATCGAGGCCCGTCACCATCAACTCGCGCAGCTTGCGTGCACGACGCTCCAGGTGAGCCTGAGGAAGCGTAAGCATGCTGAGGACCGGAATGTCGCGATGGGCCACATCGGCACCGTCCATGTAGATGCGCAGCGTGGCCTCGAGCGCCGCCAGTGCGAGCTTGCCCGGACGCAGGGCACGCATAAGCGGATGCGACCCGCAGGCCTGGACCAGATCGCGACGGCCCATGATGATGCCCGCCTGCGCAGCACCAAGCAGCTTATCGCCCGAGCACGACACGATGTCGAGCCCGGCGGCAACCGAAGCCGGCGTGGTTTCCTCGCCGCCGCGCACCAGGATGTCGTCGGGCAGCAGCGCGCCCGAGCCCTGGTCCTCGTAGAACAGCAGGCCATGCTTGTGAGCAAGCGCCGCAAGCTCCCGAGAACCCACCTCCTCGTGGAAACCCTCGATGCGATAGTTGGAAGGATGGACCTTGAGGATCATCGCCGTATCGGGCGTGATGGCGCGCTCGTAGTCGCTCAAATGCGTGCGGTTGGTGGCCCCGACCTCGACGAGTTTGGCGCCCGAGGACTCCATAACATCGGGGATACGGAAGCTGCCGCCGATCTCGACAAGCTCGCCGCGGCTGACGATGACTCCCTTGCCCGCGGCATGGGTTGCCAACACCAGTAGCACGGCCGCCGCGTTGTTGTTGACGACCAGCGCGTCCTCGGCACCTGTAAGCGAGCGGATGAGCTGCGCGGCATGTTCCTTGCGCGACCCGCGCGAGCAGGTGTCCACGCTGTACTCAAGCGTGCTGTAGCCGCGCGCGACCTCGGCCACGGCCTTGGCGGCCGACACCGCGAGCGGGGCTCGACCCAGGTTGGTATGGATAACCACACCCGTGGCGTTGACGGCGGGACGCAGGCTCGGCAGTGCAGAGCGATGTGCGCGAAATTCAATGGCCGAGGCCAGCTC
>UQUD01000149.1 GCA_900544225.1 uncultured Collinsella sp. | reverse complement strand
TCGACAGCGGGCGCAGGGGCGTTGGCGGCGATGGCAGCGGCACCATCGGACTCGAGACCCAGCTCGGCGGCGCGCTCGGCCTCCTGGTCGCAGAGCAGCTTATCGTATGCCTTCAAGAACGGCAGGTAGATGATGGCGTCCAGCAAGATGATGATTGCAACAAATACCAGGGCGATAAGCTGGAAGTTCGTGGTGATGAAGATGCCGATGGGGGCAGGGGTGGCCCAAGGCACCACGAAGGAGAAGCCGTTCATGCCCACATTGTCGATAAAGAACTTGGCAACGCTTACGTTGACGCAGCCGGCGGCAACAAAGGGGATGAGCATGTAAGGGTTAAGGATCATCGGCGCGCCAAAGAGCAGCGGTTCGTTGACGGCGAAGGCAACAGGAACAATCGAGGCCTTACCGACGGCTTTGAGCTGCTTGGACTTCATAAAGAGAATCAGCAGAAGCGGCACGATGAACGTGGCGCCGGTGCCGCCGAACTCACCCACGAGCGACATGTTAAAGGTGAGGGAGTGTGCGGGGTGGCCGCCTGCCAGCAGAACCTGCAGGTTCTCGGCCTGGTTGGCAAGACGGATGGGGTCGATGCCCGGCTGGACAATCGAGGGGCCGTGGACGCCGATGAACCAGAAGAACGCGGTGGCCGCCTGGATGAGGATGAGGCCAGGATAGGTTTCTGCAGCGGTAAAGAGCGGGGAAAGCAGTTTAATAAGCAGCTCAGAGAACGGAACGCCCATGAGGTTACGCACGACGACATCGATGATGCCGCAGATGATGACGGCGCCGCCAAAGGGGATGATGTCGCGGAAGTTCTGAGCGATGGCGCCCGGGACCTCCTTGGGCAGCTTAATGGTCAGATCGCGCGAGACGCAGAATTTGTAGACCCACACGGTGATGAACGCGGCGATATAGGCCGAGAACAGACCGCGCGTGCCCATGCTGGTGCAGTCGAAGACCGAAAGCTCGGAGCCGTTGAACTTGGTGGTGAACTGCGTAACGGCGAGCAAAAGCATACTGCACTGGGCGGCCACCATGGTGGAGCCGTCGTTGAGCACCTTGCCGGCGGGCATGCGACGGTTCATGGAAGCCGTGAAGTTCTTGGCAGTGGTGCCGGCAACCATGATGCCCATGACGCCCATGGTGAAGTTGTAGAGCTTGTTGCACCAGTCGATGAGCGGCTGGGGCAGCGTGACGCCGACTACGCCGGGAAGGGTGGCAATGAGCAGAAAGATCGAAGAGGTGAGGACAATGGGCATGCACCCAAGGAATCCGTCCTTGATGGCCTGGAGGTATATGTTCCTCGAGATCTTCTCAAAGAACGGTTGATGCTTTTCGAGCATCTTTACGATGGCGTCCATAGAGCTCCTTTGCTACTTGATGCGCGATGCATGTGGATGGAACTGGTCGTCGATGGATGGTCAGGACTGCCCGGAAACCTTCCTGCTTAAGGAAGGCATTGCGAAATGACAACGTTGTCATTTCGTTAATGACAACGTAAGACATTTTTGGAAGAGCAACAAGGATATACGGGTGAGTGGTCGATATTGTTCGGTAAACGGTTGATTTATCAGTCAGGCAGGTAGTGTATGCTAGAACGCAAAAACAAGCGATGTAAAACCGACTGGAGAAGCAGTGGCAACGATGGGCAAGAAAAATGTCTCAATGAATGATGTGGCGATTGCCGCGGGTGTTTCTCTCAAGACGGTTTCGCGCGTGATTAACGAGCCCGATAGCGTGCGAGAGTCGACACGCGATAAGGTCCATGCGGCCATGGAGGCGCTCGGGTTTCGAGCCAACTTTGCCGCGCGTTCGCTCAAGTTGGGCCGTTACGGGTGCATCGGCGTCGTGCTGTTCCACTTGTCGGGCGGTGCCGTGGACATGATCGACGGTATCGCCGATGCCGCCGAAGAGCGAGGCTTTGCTCTTACGATGATTAAGAAGCGGGCGGGGGAGAAGATGACCCTTGCCGAAGCGGCACGTAGGATGTCGCAGCTTCCCGTCGACGGCATGATTTTCAACCTGCGCCAGATGGTCGATGACTTTGATACCTTTGAGGCGCCGAAAGACCTCAAGACGGTGATTATCACACCGATGGAACATCCTACCTGCTCCACCGTCAGTGACGACCAAGAGGGCGGCGCGCGCATGGCGTGCGAGTACTTCTTGAACCACGGGCACAAGAACGTGTACTTCATCTCTGGTAAGAAAGAGTCGCTGTCGAGCCAGTGCCGTATGAAAGGTTGGCGAGCGGCACTCGAGGCACGTGGCATTGAGCCGCCTGAACCTCTGCAAGGCGATTGGAATGCGGATAGTGGCTACGCCGCGGGCCTTGTGCTTGCCGATAAACCCGATTGCACGGCGGTCCTCGCTGCTAACGACTGCATGGCAAACGGCGTGATGATGGCTCTACGTGACAAAGGGCTCAATGTGCCCGACGACGTGTCCGTGATCGGTTTCGACGATGAGCTCTACAAGACGATTCCCAACTCGATTCTGACGTCGGTGAAGTTTCGCCATCGCGAGCTGGGCATCCGTGCGCTTAACGAGGTCGTCGCAGGTCTGGAAGCCCCGAGCTCCAGAAGCCGTACGCTCGTCTCGGGTGTGTTGGTCGAGCGCGCGAGCGTGCGGGATCTGCGGGCGTAGACGTGCTCGGCCTGCTCGTCTAAATCTGTAACAGGTGGGACCCGAAAACTCGGCTAGATGTTACAGATTGAGATGAACAGGAGGACGGGTGCGGTCTAAACAAAATGGCCCGCGCATCACGCATGAACTGCGCCCCAAATCTTGGACGCCCTAAATAGCGACTAGGCCGCGAGG
>UQUD01000148.1 GCA_900544225.1 uncultured Collinsella sp. | reverse complement strand
AGCTGTGAGGTTAGCGGCACGGCGCTCGGCCGTCGCTCGCTCGTCGGCCAACGCGGCTTCGGCTTTGCGCGCTTGCTCGACCTCGTCGTTCCAGGGCAGCTCAACGCGCTGACGGGCGGCAGCCTCGGGGCTCAGCACCTCGGCATCCAGATAATTGAGGACTTCCTCGACGAGCATCTCGGTCTCGGGACGCGGAATGAGTACGCCGGGGGCGCACGCGACGTCGATCATGCGGAACTGCGTGCTGCCGGTGATGTACTGCAGCGGCTCGCCCTTGGCGCGGCGGACGACCGCCGCGTGCATGGTCTCGAGCTGCGCCGCATCGAGCGTCTCGTCCATGCGCATATATAAGTCGATGCGTGCCAAACCCGTGGCAGCGCAGAGCAGCCACTCGGCAGAAAGTCGGGGGTGTTCCTCGCCGCGCTCGGCCAGGTACTCCTTGGTCCACTCGAGACAACGCTTGATGGTCCAAATCTCGTTTGCCATGGGGCCCTCCCCTCTTAAGCGCCGGGCGGCGCGCGAATGTCGGAGCAGATTGTACGCGAGGGCGGCACGCGGCAAGGGACGATTGGAAGCGATTATCGAGAATCAGCCCAGAATTTTGCTTGAATCGCAATCGAAGTGTTCATTCGTCGACGTCTAAATCTGCATCCGTCAAGCTTTTGGCAAGGTTGCCCCAAAACTGACCAATATCTAACCAAGAACTTGCCAAATCACTTGACGCGCGACGCATCAAAAATCGCCCCGCGACTTCTCGGACGATTTTTTGAGCATTATTTTCGATAGCAGATGAATGCCGCTAATTTCTTTGAGCAGGTAGCCGGCTTAATGGCCATCAAAGCCGATTAAATAACATCTCAAAGCAATGTGCCCAACCTAGTCATTTAAGAACGTCCCCAATGACTAAAATGCCATCACAGCCGACTGAATATAATATCAAGGCAATGTCCCCAATGACTCCCTACGGATCATTTGACAACCAAGAAAACGCCGATGTTTTGGCAATGCCAGCGAGCGACGTCCAGAGCGAACAAGTTGGCATGAAAAAGGCAAGGCATAGACCTTCTGGTCATGCCTTGCCTTTTGAATGACAAATTGTCGCTCTGGGCGGCGCGCAGCGTCGAGCCGTTACGCGGTTTGGCAAAACCGCGTAACCCACTACACAGCCTGTGCCAGCTTCTCGGCACGCTCGGCGGCGGCGAGCGCCTCGATCACGGTGCCGAGCTGATCGCCCAGAAGGACACCGTTGTAGGTGGAGTTGAAACCGATGCGGTGGTCGGTCACGCGGTCCTGGGGCTGGTTGTAGGTGCGGATCTTCTCGGAACGGTTGCCGTGGCCGATCTGGCTCTGGCGCTCGGCACCAAGCTCTGCCTGCTGCTTCTCAAGCTCCATCTCGTACAGACGGGCGCGCAGCATCTGCATGCAGACCTCGCGGTTCTGAATCTGGGAGCGCTGCTCCTGCGACTGCACCACGGTGTTGGTGGGCAGGTGGGTGATGCGCACGGCGGAGTAGGTGGTGTTAACGCACTGACCACCAGGGCCCGAGGCGCAGTAGGTGTCGATGCGCAGGTCGGACTGGTTGATCTGGACGTCGATCTCCTCGGCCTCGGGAAGCACGGCGACGGTTGCCGTTGAGGTCTGGATGCGGCCCTGGGACTCGGTCTTGGGAACGCGCTGGACGCGGTGCACGCCGGACTCGAACTTCATGACGGAGTAGACGCGGTCGCCCTCGACCTTGAACTCGATGGACTTAAAGCCGCCGGCCTCGCTGGGGCTGGAATCGAGCACAGTGGTCTTCCAGCCACGCGACTCGCAAAAGCGCTGATACATCTTGTACAGGTCGCCGGCGAAGATGGCCGCCTCGTCGCCACCGGCGGCGGAGCGGATCTCGACGATGGTGTTCTTGTCGTCGTTGGGGTCGCTCGGGATGAGCATGTACTTGATATCTTCCTCGAGCTGGGGAAGCTTGGCCTCGTTTTCGGAGATGTCCATCTGGAGCATCTCCTTCTCATCGGCGTCGGTGGTATCGTGGAGCATTTCCTTGGCAGCCTCGATGTCGTCGAGCGCGCCGATGTACTCGCGCGAAGCGGCAATGAGGTCGGACTGGTGCGCGTACTCCTTGTTGAGACGCGTGAACTCCTTGATGTCGGAGGCGACGGCCGGGTCGGACAGCTTCTTCTCGAGCTCCTCGTAGGCCTTGATGATCTTTTCGAGCTTGTCGCGCATGGCGGGACTCCTTTATATGCGTGAAGATGAAAATCGGCAGAGTTGATGGGGCGCATGGCGCCACTGCGGGGGTAAGCCCAGCTAGAACATGTCGATCTTCAGATACATGCGCATCCCTTCGCGTGTGGGGTACATAGTTGCGGTCTAACCCATACATGATAGCGTGCGCAGGCAAACCTGCATATAACCCGCACGGAATGAGCGGACGTAGCCGTTGGGTATGTTCCTTAACGACTAGTCGTTTAAGAACGTTCCCAACGGCCAACAAAGGGACTGTCGCTTTGTCACATTCTAGAGCGTGTGGAGCAGGGCGATGAGGAAGCGGACACCCTGGAGGTAGGCACGGCGGGCAATGCGCTCGTTAGTGCCGTGGACACCGCGCTCGCACTCGTCATCGTCGACCACAAACGCCGAAAAACGAATGCACTCGGAGCAAATGCGCTGATAGTTGGCAGCGTCGGTCGCGCCGATGACAGTTGAGGGGACGATGCTGACAGGAGCCCCGCCCGCCGCTGATGATCCGTTTTCCTCCGTCCCCTTTGGATCACGGAAATAGCGGGCGGCGATGGCGCGAACGGCCTCAAGTCCCGGTCCGCCGACACGCGGGGACGGCGAGGGC
>UQUD01000147.1 GCA_900544225.1 uncultured Collinsella sp. | reverse complement strand
AGTCCGCATCTGCACCGGAACCCGCGGCGGCGCCCTCCCCCGCGGACGCATCGGCGCCCGAAGCCATGCAGTCTGTAACCGAAGACGTACCCGCAGCAACGACGGAGGATGTCTCCCAATCCCACGGCACGCCCGCGCCCGCGCACTTCGCGACGCCCGAGTCTGCAGCCGTCGCCCCGCAAGACGACGAGCCTGTCGACCGTACAACCGAAGAGCCCGCCACGCCCAACGTCAACGACCCGAGCAACGATGCCGACACCGTCTCGCCCGGCGATACGGCCGAGATTGACGTTGCCGCCGTGGAGGCCAAGCTTAAGGACCCCGGCTCGACCATGAGTTTTGAGCCGCTGACCGACGAGCGCGTCGAGACTGACTCGACCTACGACGCCGGCACGACCACGCAGCTCATGTGGGGCGCCCGCTCCGATGTTGGCTGTGTGCGCCCGCATAACGAAGACGCCTATCTGGTGCAATCGCCGCTCTTTTGCGTATGCGACGGCATGGGCGGCCACGCCGCCGGTGAGGTAGCCTCCTCCATCGCCGTCGAGACCATTGCCAAGACAGCGCCGCAGGCAGCCGACGCCGCACGACTGGCGGCCGCCGTCGAAGCTGCAAACGCCGCGGTCATCGAGGCTGCGCTCAACGGGCTTGGCAAGCCCGGCATGGGCTGCACGGCAACCTGCGCCTATATCGAAAACGACATGCTCGCCATCGCCCACGTGGGCGACTCGCGCGCCTATCTGCTCCACGAGGGCACGCTCATCCGCGTGACCCGCGACCACTCCTATGTGGAGGAGCTCGTGGACGCCGGCGAAATTACGGCAGACGAGGCTCGCGTCCACCCCAACCGCTCAGTCATCACCCGCGCGCTGGGCTCGGATCCCGCCATGTATGCCGACCACTTTACCCTGCATATCGAGGAAGGCGACCGCCTGATCCTGTGCTCGGACGGTCTTTCGAGCATGATTCCCGATAGCGATATCGAAAACATCGCCACACAGTCCTCGACCGCGCAGATTTGCGTCGACAACCTTGTTGACGCGGCACTGGTCGCCGGCGGGCATGACAACGTCACCGTGCTTGTCGTTGACCTGGTCGACGATGGCGTCATGCGCGAGGCAAAGCGCGTCCGCCGCCGCAACATCACCATTGCCACCGTACTGGGCATCGCTTTTGTGCTGGCAGCAGCCATCTGGGCCTACGCAGGCATCACCGGCTCGTACTACCTGGGCACCTACAAGGACACCGTCGCGGTCTACCGGGGCATTCCCGGCAAGCCGCTCGGCCTTAAGCTGCACTGGCTCGACAGCACGACCACCATCAAACTGTCCGACCTGCCCGAAGACACACAAAATCGCCTTAAGGCAGGTATTCAGCAGACGAGCATCGACGACGCACAGGACACCATCTCCAAGTACCGCCATCAGATCGACGAGGAGCAGACCCGTCAGGTGATCGACGCGCAAACGATCCGCAATAACACCGACCAGGGTTCGACCTCCGAATCGGATTCCGAGAATACCGCCGAACAGTCCGCCGAGGCCGAAGCCTCCGATAAGAATTAGAAAGGGAGTGCCGCTTATGAGTCGCCGTAATACCGAACTGCTCTTACTCATCGCCTCGGCGTTCCCCGTCATCCTGCTGTATGCGATGTACGTGCTCACCGCAGGCGCCGCCATCTCGTTTGAGACACTTGCCGTTCCGATCGGTCTCTTTGCCGCCTTCGCCGCGGCGCATATCGCCGTGCGCATTCTGGCACCCGGCGCCGACCCGGCCATCCTGCCCATCGTCTTTGTTCTTTCGGGCATTGGCATCACGTTTGTGACGCGCTTGGCGCCCACGCTCGCCATCTCGCAGCTCGTCATCCTGTTTATCTCGGTGGCGTTGATGGTAGGTACGCTTGCGCTGGTCAAAAACCTCGACGTAGTCATGCGCTACAAGTACACCTTTGGCATCATCGGCATCATCTTGCTGATGCTGCCCATCTTTATCGGCACCACGATCTCGGGCTCTAAACTGTGGATTCGCATCGCCGGCTTTACCATTCAGCCCGGCGAGTTCGCCAAGGTCTTTATCGTGCTGTTCCTAGCCGGTTACCTGGCCGAGAACCGCGAACTGCTCTCTATCTCCAACCGCAAGATCTTGGGTCTTAAGATTCCGCGTCTGCGCCTGCTGCTGCCGCTGTTCGCAGTCTGGGGCGTATGCCTGCTCGTCGTTGTCTTCGAACGTGACCTGGGCTCGGCCTTGCTGTTCTACACCATCTTCTTGCTGATGCTCTACGTTGCCACGGGTCGCTTCTCGTATGTCATCATCGGCCTTGTGCTCTTGGCCGTGGGGGCCGTGGGTGCTTACAAGTTCCTGTCGCACGTCCAGGTTCGTTTCCAGATCTGGGCCGATCCCTTTAAGGATGCACAGGGCCAGGGCTACCAGATTGTCCAGTCCCTCTTCTCGCTGGCCGACGGCGGCCTTGTTGGCGTCGGCATTGGCAACGGCATGGCCAACAACATCCCCGTCGTCGAGTCCGACTTTATCTTCTCGGCTATCGGCGAGGAGATGGGCCTTTTGGGCGGTGGCGCCGTTCTTATCCTGTTTATGCTCTTTGCCGTACGTGGCCTGACCACGGCAGCCCGTGCCAAGTCCGACCTTGCCGCCTTTAGCGCCACTGGTCTTACGGCCGCCATCAGCTTCCAGGCGTTCTTGATCGTTGGCGGCGTTACCCGCCTGATCCCGCTGACCGGCGTCACCCTGCCCTTTATGAGCCAGGGCGGCTCCTCGCTGCTGGCAAGCTTTATCATCGTCGCGCTGCTGCTGCGCGCCGGTGACGAGGCAACCGGTCGCGAGGCCGAGCTCACCGGCACCGGCACCATGGCCGCCATCACCGACGACCAGGTCGCCTCGGCGGTCTCCCCGGC
>UQUD01000146.1 GCA_900544225.1 uncultured Collinsella sp. | reverse complement strand
AGCTCGCGCTCGCGCTCGGATGCAACCTGTGCCACCACGGGCGCGTACGCATCGCGGGCACGCACGCAGGCAAGCGCCGCCGCCTGGCTCAACACGTTGACCGAATAGATCTGGCGAATCGCCGCGAACACGTCGATGACCTCGGGCGCCGCGATCACATAGCCCAGGCGCGTGCCGGCGGCGCCGAACGCCTTGGACAGTGTATGCAGAATCACCAGGTTAGGATGCTCGGCAATAAGGCCTTGCGCCGTAGTTGCCGCGCCAAACGAATCGTCGGCAAACTCCACGTAGGCCTCGTCGACCATGACCATGCCGGGGCAGGCATCGCACAGAGCCGCAACAAAGTCGAGCGGCGCCACGTCACCCGTGGGATTGTTGGGCGAGGTCACGATCGCCAGATTGCACTCGGGAGCCGCCGCAAGCACCGCCGCCTGGTCGAGCTCAAAGGTCGCCGGGTCGCGCCACACGTCGCGCACCTCGGTCTGGCACAGCGACGCAAAGAACGCATACTCGCTAAAGCACGGCGGGCAGTTGAGCAGGGTCCGCCCCGCGCCGCCAAACGCCAGCAGGAAGTTATAGAGTAGCTCGTCGCCGCCGTTGCCCACGCAGATGTTCTCGCGCGTCACGCCATGCCAGGCAGCAAGCTCGTCGCGCAGGTCGTTGGACATGGGATCGGGATAGCGGTTGAGCGGTGCGGCAGCCAAGGCCGCATCAACCGCCTCGCGCACGCCGGCCGGCACGGGATAGGTGTTCTCGTTGGCCGAAAGATTGATGCGCGTGGGCGTAAAGTTGGGATCGTAGGGCTCGATGCCGGTCAAGTAGGGCTGGACGAGCTCCTTCATGCGGGGCGTCAGCTCGGCCATATTAGGCCTCCTCGCCGGTCGCGCCAGCGGCACCGCCCGCAGCCGCCGCCAGGTCCACGCCCTCAGCAACCGTCGCCACGGCGTCGCCCGGCCAGGCGACCTTGGTCAGGTCGGCCGCAGCCAGTGACTCGGCACTCACGGCATCCTCGCCCTGCTCCAGCACGCGACGACGCAGGGCAGCAGAAAGCGCGTGCGCCCACAGGCCCTCGGCCTCGGCTAGACGCTGTGTGGCGGGAGCGTCAGAGAGCAGGCCCTCGGGCGTATAGCAAATGACGCTCGAGCGCTTAACGAACTCTTCGACCGAAAGCGGGTTGGAGAACATGGCCGTGCCGCCGGTTGGCAGCGTGTGGTTGGGACCGGCAACATAATCGCCGAGCGGCTCGGAGCTCCAAGCGCCCACAAAGATGGCGCCGGCGTTGCGAATGCCGCCGAGCAGGCCCATCGCGTCCTTGCAGTGCAGCTCCAAGTGCTCGGGCGCCACGGTATTCACCGCCTCGACGGCGGCAGCCATGTCGGCGGCCACCACGATGGTGCCCTCATTGTCGAGCGAAGCACGCGTGATCTCGGCACGCGGCGACTGCGCCACCAGGATATCGATGCCTGCCTCGACCTCGCGCGCAAACTGCTCGTCGCAGGTCACCAGATAGCAGGCTGCCAGCGGATCGTGCTCGGCCTGGGCCATCAGGTCGGCCGCGACCACCATGGGCTTGGCCGTGGCATCGGCCAGCACGCAGACTTCGGAGGGGCCAGCGACCATGTCGATACCCACGTCGCCCGAGACAATCTGCTTGGCCGCAGCGACAAAGGCGTTGCCCGGGCCGGTGATCTTGTCGACGCGCGGAATAGTCTCGGTGCCGTACGCCAGCGCGGCCACGGCCTGAGCGCCACCCACCATATAGATCTCGTCCACGCCGCCGAGCTTTGCCGCGGCGAGCGTATACGGGCTGATCAGGCCATCTTTCTGCGGCGGGGTCACCATGACCACGCGCTTGACGCCGGCAACCTTGGCGGGAATGGCATTCATGAGCACCGTGGAGGGATACTGCGCGCGACCGCCCGGCACGTAGATGCCGGCCGCCGCGAGCGGGGTCACCTTAACGCCGAGCATCGTGCCGTCCGCACGCGTGGTAAACCAGCTCTGCTCGACCTCGCGCTGGTGGAACTCACGAATCTGGCGTGCAGCCTTTTCGAGCGCCGCGGCAAAAGCGGGATCGAGGCCTTCGAGCGCGGCATCGATCTGCTCTTGCGGCAGACGGAAGCTCTGCAGCTCGACACCGTCAAAACGCTGGCAGTAATCGCGCACCGCGGCATCGCCGTTGGCACGCACGTTGGCCACGATATCGCGGGCGGCGTCGACGATGTTTTGCGGCAGCACGCCCTTGCGGTTGAGCTGGTTGGTAACGAGGCGCTCACCGGGAGCAAGCTTGATGGTCTTCATATCGGTATCCCCTATCGGTCGAGGTTGTGTTCGAAAAACGAGCGACTGGGCAGCGGCACCAGTCGGCCCGCAGCCCGTACGTTGGGGCGCCCGTGCGCGCTCGCGCTATTGTGCCGAGCCCGCGACGGGCTCAAAATGCTTGTCCTTCACGGCAGCCGCCAAGCGATCTGCCAGATTGCGTACGCGCGGATCCAGACGTGCGGCGCCCGGATTGACAAAGAAGCGGGCCGTGCAGTCCATGATGCGGCCGGTGATGACCAGGTCGTTATCGCGCAGCGTGGCGCCCGTGGCGGCAATATCCACGATGCGATCGGTCATGCCGACGATGGGGCCCAGCTCGATGTTGCCGTGCAGTGAGACGATATCGGCGTTCACGCCGCGCTCGGCATACCAGGCACTCGCGATGCGCGGATACTTGGTGGCCACGCGAAGCGACCCGCGGCGGGCATAGTTGCGCTCGGCCTGGCCGGCGCGCCACGCGGGCTCTGCCTCGATAAACGTGCACAGGCCGTAGCCCAGATCGACCAGCTGCAGCAAGTTGAGGTCTGCCTCGATGAGCGAGTCCCAGCCACAGATGCCGCAATCGGCACCACCACAGCCCACAAAAGCGGGCGCGTCGCTGGGACGCACGATGACAAACTCGATATCGCCGACCGTGCCCTCGCCGGCACGCGTGTCGCGACCGCGCACAATCAGGTGACGGCCGGGGTCGCGCAGCTCAGAGACGTCCAGGGCCGCGGCCTCGAGCACGTCGAGCGTGTCGGCCTTAAGCGAGCCCTTGG
>UQUD01000145.1 GCA_900544225.1 uncultured Collinsella sp. | reverse complement strand
CGCGCTCCATGCCGAGCCCGCGCGCTCCATCGCCGTCATGCCCAATAACGAAGAGGCAACTATTGAGGTTTGGTCCTCGCTCGACCACGCCGCCGCGGCATTTGAAGCTGCGACCAGTGCAGATGCCGAGGAGCAGACCGCAGACGCTCATGACGAAGCCGCCGATACTCCCATGCCCGAACCTGCTGCCACGCTCGACCTGGGCGACGGCAAGCCGCTGCCCGTGCTCATCCCGGAGTCCGAGCAATTCGCCAACCGCCTGCGCAAGAACGCCCGTCTGCGTCGCAAGTGGGCAAAGCGCGAGGGCGTGAGCTGCTACCGCGTCTATGATGCCGACCTACCCGACTACTCCGCCGCCATCGACCTGTACGAGGGCTGCCCGCAGACGCCGGGCCGCTGGCTCGTCATCGCCGAATACGCCGCACCCAAGACCATCGATCCCGCGCTGGCCCAGGCCCGCATGCTCGACATCTTGGCCATCGCACCGCGCATCCTGGATGTTCCGGCCGAGCATGTGCACGCCAAGGCCCGCATGCGTTCGCGCGGCGGCTCGCAGTACGGCAAACAGGGCGCCGGCAAGGGCGCATCGAGCGAGCGCGCCAACATCGCGCGCCGTCGCCTGCCGCTCATCGAAGAGGGCGGCCTTACCTTTGCCGTCAACTTTGACGACTATTTGGATGTGGGCATCTTCCTAGACCACCGCGTCACCCGCAACCTGGTGCGCGAGCACGCCAAACAGGCGCGCCGCTTCCTCAATCTGTTCGCCTACACCGGTACCGCCACCTGCTATGCGGCGGACGGCGGCGTCGAGGAGACTGTGACGGTTGACCTTTCCAACACCTACCTGGACTGGGCCGAACGCAACATGCGTCAGAACGGCTTTGTGGGGCCGCAGCATCACTTTGTGCGCGACGACGTGCTCGCTTGGATTCGCGACCAGCGCCAGACGCGCAACCGCTGGGACCTGATTTTTGTCGACCCGCCCACGTTTTCGAACTCGTCCAAGATGGGCCGTCGCACCTGGGATGTCCAGCGCGACCATGTTGAGCTTTTGGCCGGCGTATCGCGCCTGCTCGCACAGGGCGGACATGCCATCTTTAGCTGCAACCTGCGCGGCTTCCGCCCCGAGACGCGTAAGCTCGCACGCGCGGGCGTCGTGCTGGAGGACATTACGGCGCAGACCATCCCCGAGGATTTCGCGCGCAACCAGAAGGTGCATCATTGCTATATCGTGCGCCGCCTACCCATCGAGGACGCCATGGCCGAGGTCGGCTTTAGCGCTGAGGAGATTGCCGAGCGAACCAAGGAGCTGCGCAACTCCGAAGCCCGCAAGCCTCGTGCGGCAGTATCCGCGCACGCGCAGGCCGGCAACGGCAAGTCCAACTTTGCCGGCAAACCCTCCCCCGCCGGCAAGCCCAAAAAGAAGAAGTTCTACGCCAGCAAGCCCAAGGGCAAATAACAAAGTTGTGGTGGAATAGTTCCTAAAAAGCCTGGTAAAGGCCCAAACAGGAACTATTTCACCGCAACTCATAGTGGGATGGCGGACGTCGTCCTACCCTTGGGTGACCAATCGGTAACCGATACCCACGTGCGTCTGGATATAGCGCGGGTGCGCGGGGTCGGACTCGATCTTCTTACGCAACGTGCCCATAAAGACGCGCAGGCTCGCCAGGTCGCTCTTGGTTGCCGTGCCCCAAATCTCGTGCAGGATAGACTGGTGCGTCAGCACCTTGTCGGCGTTATGCGCCAGCAGGCACAGGAGCTTGTACTCAATCGGCGTCAGATGCAGCTCCTCGCCATCCATCGTGGCGATGCCGGCATCAAAATCGATATGCAGCTCACCGGTATCGAACGAGCCCTCGGAGACAACGCCGCCCGTTTGTGCATACGAAAGGCGCCTGAGCGTCGTGCGAATGCGCGCGAGCAGCTCCTCGACCGAAAACGGCTTGGTCAGGTAGTCGTCGGCGCCGGCATCGAGCGCGCGAATCTTGTCCGCATCCTCGCTGCGCGCCGAGACCACGATGATCGGCATGCCCGACCATGCGCGCACCGACTCCACCACCTTGACGCCGTCCATATCGGGCAGACCCAGGTCGAGCAGCACAATGCTCGGTGCCTGCGATGAGGCGGCAGCGATGGCGGCATGGGCGGTCTCCACGGCCATATGGCGCAAGCCGTGCGCCTCGAGCGCGGCAACAATAAGATTGCGAACGGCGGGGTCGTCCTCAACGACCAAGATGAGCGGTTTTACGGCAGAGTTCGGCACGGCGCTACTCCTTATCAAACGAAACGTCGGCGGCGGGAAGCTCAATCGTAAAGACCGAGCCGTGCGGGTCCGCCGCGGCAACCTCTATGCTACCGCCATGCGCCAACGCAATGGAGCGGCAGAGCGAAAGACCCAGGCCAACGCTGCGGTGGCTGTCGGCAAGACCGTGGTTGGCGGTATAGAACGACTCAAAGATCCGCTCGCGGTCCTCGGGTGCGATGCCCGGACCATCATCGGCCACCGAGCACGCCACGCGTCCATCGTCGACGCTAATCGAAATCATGATATGCGAGCCTGCGGGCGTATAGGTGATGGCGTTGTTCACCAGATTGACCACCAGCTGCACCATCAAGCGCGCATCGACATTGACGAGCGCCGGCTCATCGCACGCCACCACCTTAAGGTCGTGCTCGCGCACGGCAGGGTTCACGTGGCGCAGCGCCTCCTCGACGATATCGTCCATGAGCTCGAGCGTGGTCGACAGCCGCATACCGCCGCCCTCGAGCTTGGTAATGGCGAGCAGGTTCTCGACGGTGGCGTTGAGCCACAGCGCATCCGAGCGAATGGATAGAAGCAGGCAGCGGCGCGTCTGGGCATCGAGCACCGCGGTGCCGGTCGAGCCCTGGTCGAGCAGCACGTCGGCATTGCCCGAAATACTGGTGAGCGGCGTGCGCAGGTCGTGCGAGATGGAGCGCAGCAGGTTGGCGCGCAGCTGCTCGTTTTTGGCGAGCACCGCCGCCTCCTCGCGGGCCTCCATGGCGCGGGCGCGATCGAGTGCCAGCTCGCCTTCGCTCACGATGGCATCGGCAAGTGTCCGCTCCTCGTGCGTCAGCACGTCGGGCTCGGCAACGA
>UQUD01000144.1 GCA_900544225.1 uncultured Collinsella sp. | reverse complement strand
GTCGACCTCCTTGGAACGGCCCACGTAGGCCGGGTCGCGGCGGCTGAGCGTAAACTCGGCCAAGCCCAGCGGGTTGGAGCGGAAGGAGCTCGTCTCGCCCGAGGGAATGAGCTCATCGGTCGTAGTGACCGGGTCCATGATCTTGGAGCACACCTTGAGCAGGATATCGTCGCCGAGGGGCTCCATCGCGGGCCACGGCTTGATGTTGGGGCCTTCGACCAGCTCGTCGGCAGGCTCCGCCTTGCCAAAGCCCCAGTACACGCGCTTTTTGTACGGCGCGTCGTCAAAGGTGTACTCGCAGGCCTCGTCCCAAGTCTCCTCGGGCAGGTCGGTCGCCGGCGTCAGGACGCCGCCGTTGGCAGCCGTCGCCGCAATGGAGCGAGCGTCCATCAGGGCCACGGCGCTCAGCTGGCCATTACCCGGCTTGGAACCCTCGCGGTTGGGGAAATTGCGCGTGGTGTGGCGGATGGACAGGCCGTTGTTGGCAGGCGTGTCGCCGGCGCCAAAGCACGGACCGCAGAACGCCGTACGCACGATCGCGCCGGCCTCCATAAGGTCGTAGATGTAGCCACGGCGCGTAAGTTCGAGCGCCACGGGCTGGCTTGTGGGATAGACCGACAGCGAGAACTCGCCGCAGCCGGTGTTGGCGCCCTTAAGCACGCGGGCAGCCTGGACCACGGAGTCGTAGTTACCGCCCGAGCAGCCGGCGATAACGCCCTGCTGCACGTGCAGCTTGCCGTCGACGATCTTGTCGAGCAGGCTAAAGTGCGTCTTGCCCTCGCCGATCTTGGCAGCCTCGAGCTCCACCTCATGCAGGATATCCTCGAGGTTCTCGTTGAGCTCGTCGATCTCAAAGCCGTTGGAAGGATGGAACGGCAGCGCGATCATGGGCTTGATGCTGGACAGATCGACCTCGACGCAGCCGTCATAGTAGGCGACATCGGCGGGCTTGAGCTCGCGGTAGTCGTCGCCGCGGCCGTGCATGGTCAAAAACGCGCGTGTGTCCTCGTCGGTGGCCCAGATGCTCGACAGGCAGGTGGTCTCGGTGGTCATGACATCGACGCCATTGCGGTAATCGGTCGTCATGCTCGCGATGCCCGGGCCCACAAACTCCATGACCTTGTTCTTGACGTAGCCCTTGGCAAAGACCGCCTTGATGATAGCGAGCGCCACATCGTGCGGGCCGACGCCGGGGCGCGGGGTGCCCGTGAGGTAGATGGCGACGACGCCGGGATAGGCAACGTCGTAGGTGTCGCGCAGCAGCTGCTTTGCCAGCTCGCCGCCGCCCTCGCCCACGGCCATGGTGCCCAGGGCGCCATAGCGGGTGTGCGAGTCGGAACCCAGGATCATCTTGCCGCAGCCGGCGAAGTTCTCACGCATAAAGGAGTGGATGACGGCGATGTGCGGCGGAACGAAGATGCCGCCGTACTTCTTGGCCGCGGAAAGGCCAAAGACATGGTCGTCCTCGTTGATGGTGCCGCCCACGGCGCACAGCGAGTTATGGCAGTTGGTGAGCACGTAGGGCAGCGGGAACTGCTCCATGCCCGAGGCGCGCGCCGTCTGGATGATGCCGACAAAGGTGATGTCGTGGCTCGCCATGGCGTCGAAGCGAATCTTGAGTGCCTCGGGGTCTCCGGACGTATTGTGTGCCTGGAGAATCGAATACGCGATGGTGCCGCGCTTGGCATCCTCGGGCGTCTGCGTAATACCGCGCTCGGCAGCCTCGGCCGCAGGCACAACCTCGCTGCCGCCGCGCAGGTAGATGCCGTCCTCGTACAGCTTGACCATACTGTCTCCCACTCTGCCCAAAAGATTTGGGCGCATAGCATACATTCGTTCAATATCGTGCCATAGAACGGTTGCGAGTGGGTTACGAATCTGCACGTTCACTTTATCTCGGTAAAGCATAGAACGATCCCCTTGCATCACTCTCCTGACAAGGAGTGCCCCAAAGTGCCGGCACAAAAGGAACGTCCCCAAGTGCCAACCAAAGCAACGCCGCAGGCAGAGGACGGACAGCGAGCGACGTCCAGAGCGAACAAGTTGGCATGAAAAAGGCAAGGCATAGACCTTCTGGTCACGCCTTGCCTTTTGAATGACAAATTGTCGCTCTGGACGTCGCGCAGCGTCGAGCCGTTACGCCGTTCGGCAGAACGGCGGAACCTAGAGATCCCCTCCGGCGCCCAGCAGCTTGCGCATGACTTGCTCGGGGTTAACTGAGCCGTCGCGCGGGGCCAGGGCGGTGATCTTCTTCTGCATCTTGTACTCGTGCAGCTCGTCCTCGAGCTGGCGCACGCGGGCACGGAGTTTTTCGTTCTCGCGCTCGCGCTCCTCGGCACGCTCCTTCATATCGAGGATGCGCACCACGCCGGCAAGGTTGATGCCCTCGTCGGTCAGCTGGTTGATGAGCTCCAAGCGCTCGATATCGGCACGCGAATACAGGCGCGTGTTGCCGCCCGAGCGCTGGGGGTTCACCAGGCCCTTGGACTCGTAGACGCGCAGAGTCTGCGGATGCATGCCGGTCAGCTCGGCCGCCACGCTGATCATGTACAGCGGTTTGTTCCTATTGTCCTCGGCCATGCTACCTGACCCCTTTCCGTCTCGTTATCGTCCATCATAAGCCCGCGGGCGTGGTCGTGCGCCGCGACCGCCCTAGTACGTCGCCTTGTAACGATTGACCTTCTCGCGATAGTCGCGCGTGTCGGCCTCGCGCAGCTTGGTCATGGCATCGCGCTCGTCATCAGACAGGTTCGTGGGAACCTGCACCTTGATCTCGACGAGCAGCGCGCCCGTACGGCCACGGTGCTTAACGTCGGGCGCGCCCATCTCCTTAAAGCGGAACTTCTTGCCCGTCTGGGTACCCGCGGGCACCTTCAGACGAACCGTCGCACCGCCGGGCGTCGGCACGTCCACCGTGCAGCCGAGCGCCGCCTCATAGACCGAGACCGGTACCTCCATGGTCACGTCGGCACCTTTACGCTTAAACAGCGGGTGCTCCTCCACGTGCGTGGTCACGACCAGGTCGCCGCGCTCGCCGCCGGCAACGCCATACTCGCCGCGACGCTTGTAGCGCAGTTTGCCGCCGTCGACCGCACCCGCGGGCACCGAGACCGTAATGGTCTGTTGCTCGCCTGTCGAGGGAATGCGGTAGGTGACCTTGTGCGTCACGCCGCGAAACGCGTCCTCGGCCGTCACATCGACGGTCAGCGACAGGTCGCCGCCCTTGCGAGCGCGGCTGCGACCCGCGCCGGCACCGGCATT
>UQUD01000143.1 GCA_900544225.1 uncultured Collinsella sp. | reverse complement strand
CATCCGAGCGCAAGCCCGCGCCCACGCCCAAGCCCGCCACTGCGAAGCCTGCGCCTGCCGCACCCAAACCTCAACCTAAAAAGGTGGCTCATCCCAAGCCCGCCGAGCCCAAGCCGAGTCGTGACGAGATGACCTTTGCCCAGCGCATGGTCACCTCCAAGGAGCCTACAGCCGAGGGCGAGATTCCCGGCATGGCTCCGGCTCAAAAAATCATCATCGTGCTCGCCCTCATCGCGTTTATCGTCTTTATGGTCTACACGATCACCGGCAGCATGGGCCTGCACTAACCTGTTCGCGCCGGGCTCCATGCCCGCACGTCCGCCTCGTCCAACCCTCAACTTCTGTACCACGCATCCGAAAGGTCGCCCCATGGCTTTGACCGACATCTCGCATCCCACCGACATTGCAATGCTCACCGATCTGTACGAGCTCACTATGGCCCAGGGCCTGTGGGAGAGCGGCAAGGCCAACGAGCAGGGTTGTTTTACCGCGTTTTACCGCGACCATCCCTTTGGTAGCGCCTACGCCGTCATGTGCGGTACCGCCGAGCTGCCCGAGCTGGTCGAGAACCTGCGCTTTACGCCCGAGGACATCGACTACCTCGCCTCGCTCCAGGCCCCGGCCGGCGGCGCGATGTTCAAGCCTGGATTCCTCGACTACCTGCGCGATTTTCGTGCGCATGTAAACATCGACGCCGTCCCCGAGGGCGAGCTCGTCTTTCCGCGCGAGCCCATGGTGCGCGTCACCGGCCCCGCGTTGGAGTGCCAGCTGCTCGAGACGGCGCTGCTCAACATCGTCGGCTTCCAGACACTTGTCGCCACCAAGACGGTGCGCGTGGTGTTGGCGGCGGACGGCCGTCCCGTGGCCGAGTTTGGCCTGCGCCGCGCCCAGGGTCCCGATGGCGGCCTGGCCGTCGCGCGCGCGAGCTACGTTGCCGGCTGCTCCTCTACGTCCAATGTACTCGCCGGGCGCCGCTACGGTATTCCCGTCTTTGGCACGCATGCGCACAGCTGGGTGATGAGCTTCGATTCCGAGCTCGAGGCCTTCCGCGCCTTTGCCAAGTCGAGCCCCAAGAACTGTACGCTGCTCATCGACACCTACGATGTGCGCGAGGGCTGCGAGCATGCCATTACGGTTGCCAAGGAGATGGAGGCGGTGGGCGAGCGCCTGTCGGCTATTCGCATTGACTCGGGCGACCTCGCCAAGCTCTCCAAGTATGTGCGCGGCCGTTTTGATGCCGAGGGCCTGCCCTATGTGGGGATCTCGGTTTCCAACGATCTTGACGAGTACACGATTCAGTCACTGCTCGACCAGGGTGCGCCTATCGATAGCTTTGGCGTGGGCACCAAGCTCGCGACCTGCTATGACCAGCCGGCGCTGGGCGGCGTGTACAAGCTTTCCGCCCGCCGTGCGAGCGAGACGGACCCGTGGACGCCGGTGGTTAAGCTCTCCGAGCAGCCCTACAAGCGCACGATCCCGGGCGTGCAGCGCGTGCGCCGCTATTACGACGGCTTTGGCGGCCCGATCTGCGACATGATCTATGACGAGGATCATCTGGCGGGGGAGGGCGCCGCGCGTGGCAATACCCTCGTGGCCGTGAACGATGCCGCCCTGGTGACCGACGTTTCCGAGCTTGAGTATCGCGAGCTGCTGGCGCCGATCGTGCGCGATGGCAGCGCCGTTGCCCCGCGCGAGAGCATTGAGGACGCACGCGAGCGTTGCACCTGGGCACTGGACCATCTTGATCCGGTCTACAAGCGCTTCCTGTACCCGCAGGCCTATGTGGTGGGCATGGAGCAGGGCCTAGCACAGGTGCGCGACGAGCTCGTGCGCAAGAACATGGCCGCGGCTTCTGCCTTTCCCTGGGCAAAATGATTCGAAGGGGACGGAGGAAAACGGATCAGTTGGCCTTGCGGCTTCTCCGGTGATCCGCATGCGACGGAGGAAAACGGATCATTTTCTCGCCTGCCTGCTCAACATTCGATTGGTTTGACGTATGACGACTTCTTATAAAACGATGGTGGTAAAGATTGGTTCGTCCACGGTGGTGGGCTCCGACGGCAAGGTCAGCCGCGCCTTTATCGGCGGGCTTGCCGATCAGGCCGCAGCCCTGCGCAAACTCGGCTGGCGCCTGGTCGTGGTGAGCTCGGGCGCTATCGCCTGCGGCTATCCCGTGCTGGGCTTCGACCGCAAGCCGGTCGGCGACCTGCCGAGCCTGCAGGCCTGCGCCTCGGCCGGTCAGTGTATCATCTCGTCGGCCTACGACGAGGAGTTCCATGCGCGCGACCTGCTCACCTCGCTCGTGCTGCTCACGCGCCACGACACGGCCCGCCGCACGTCCTACCTGCATGCGCGCGACGCCTTGCTGCGCCTCGTGGAGCTGGGCGTGGTGCCGGTCGTTAACGAGAACGATACCGTTACCGTCGATGAGATCAAGTTTGGCGACAACGACACGCTGGCGGCGCTTGTAAGCTGCCTGGTTTCTGCCGATCTTTGCGTGACGCTCTCGGACATCGATGGCCTCTATACCGCCAATCCGCATGAGGACCCAACGGCCGAGTTTGTTCCGGTCGTGCATAAGATCGATGCCAAGATTATCGCCTCGGCGGGCGATTCTTCTACATCGGTGGGCACGGGTGGCATGATCACCAAGATCCGCGCGAGCCGCATTCTGATGACGGCGGGCATTCAGAGCGTGATCTGCTCGGGCGAGGAGCCCGATGCGCTCGTGCGCCTCGCTCGCGGCGAGAGCGTGGGCACGCTGTTCGATCCGCCGGCGGAGCGTCTGGACATTGCGCCCCGCAAGCTGTGGATCGCGCTGGGCGACAAGGCGCATGGCTCGGTGACGGTCGATAATGGTGCTGCGAAGGCGCTGGTCAGCCGTGGTTCTTCCTTGCTTGCGGTGGGTATTCGCGAGGTCGATGGCACGTTTGCCGAGGGCGATGTGCTCGACGTGTGCGACCCGAGCGGCATGGTTGTCGCCCGCGGTATTGCCGAGGCCGATTCGGACGTGCTGGAGCTTGCAGCCGGACGCCGCCAGGACCAGATTGCCGGCAACCGCCTGCTGGCAGACCTGGCCGAGAAGCCCGCGATCCATCGAGATAATCTGATCGTCTTCGCCTAACGGGTCGACGCTGCGCGCCGCCCAGAGCGACAATTTGTCATTCAAAAGGCGAGGCATGACCATCAGGTCTATGCCTCGTCTTTTTCATGCCAACTTGTTCGCTCTGGGCGGCGCTCGCTTCTTTTGTTCGACCTACGATTTACAGCTACTCGCTTAGGGGCGTTTTCGCTTTCCGCCCTCTACCTTCGATGTTTCTGTTCTCGGCACTTGGGGACGTTCCTTTTAATATGAGCAGGACATTGTCA
>UQUD01000142.1 GCA_900544225.1 uncultured Collinsella sp. | reverse complement strand
GCCGTCGACGACCTCGCAGACGATGTGGTCGAATTCGTGGACCGCACGTACGGGGCCCAATGCGAGGCACTCGCCACCGAATGCGGCGACTTTTTGGTGCGCCGCAGCGACGGCGTGTTTGCCTACCAGCTGGCCGTGGTGGTCGACGACGCCGCCATGGGTGTTACCGAGGTCGTGCGCGGATGCGACCTGCTGGGCTCCACGCCGCGCCAAATCTACCTGCAGCATCTGCTGGGACTTCCCACGCCGCACTACGCGCATATTCCGCTGCTCATGTCGCCGGACGGCCGCCGCCTTTCCAAGCGCGATCGCGATCTGGACCTGGGCGAGCTCCGCGCCCGCTTTGGCACACCCGAGGCATTGCTGGGCTGGCTCGCCGGGCAAACGGGCATCGCACCGGACACCACACCGCGCTCTGCCAAGCAGCTGGTCGAATACTTTAGCTGGGACGTCATCCGTGCGCATCGCGAGAACATCACTGTAACTGCCGAGTAGCCAAACGCCTCGCCCCTACGCAACATCCCAGGGCTGGAGTTCGTCGCCCAGGCGAACGATGCAGTCGTAGAGCACGGTGTGGCGCTCGGCCGGGTTGGCATCCCGATGGAAATGCCCGTAGTACCAGCGTTTGTAATCCAAGTGGTCTTCCAGCTCATCGAAAAATGCCGTAAGCCGATCAACGGCGGGGTAATTCCAGCCGGGTGCCGGATAAAGCGTGGGCGAAAGCATGCGCGTAGAGCAGGTGTGGGTGATCACGTAGTCGACCTTCCAGCCCACGCTGTCGAGCTTTGCCCGCGCCTCCTCAAAGTTGCGCTCGTCCGGCAGCTCCTGTGGCCACCAGCTGGAATACGGTATGCGGTATTCCTTGTCCACGCTCGTGGCACCGCCCATAGTAAAGATCGTTGAGTCATCGAGCTCAAAAACCTCGCCGCGCGTCAGGCGTCGGATGGGAGAGGTATCCGATAGGCGCTGCGTCAGCCCACCGTGCCACAACTCCATGGGGCGCTCCGCCCAATGATCGAAACGCTCGTGGTTGCCGTCGACGAACAGCGCGGTATAGGGACGCGATTCCAGCCAGGCGATGTCGGCGCACTCCTCGGCAGAGAAATCCCACGGAAAGCCAAAGTCGCCCGCGACGATGAGATAGTCGTCGCTCGTCAGGCTATCCCCAAGGTCCCAATCGCGCAGCTTTTGCATGTCGAGGCCGCCGTGAATATCGCCCGTCACATAGACCGTCATCGGATCACCACTTCCCTCTTATAACTTTCGAGATCGTGCTCGACCTGCTCGTCGCCCGTGGCATTGACCCACCACGGCCATTTAACGCAACACATCGGCTCGTCTACCTGCGCAAACCAAGCTTTGAGCTCCTCCAAGCTCACCGGGGCGTAGCTGTTGGCGTCCACGCCCACGTCATAGCGCAGCAGTCCCTGCCTGCGGTTGAACTCGTTGTATGCGCCGCCGCAACTGTGGATATGCCCGTGCAAATGCCAGCTGCCGTGCGACATGCCCTGCCAGTCGACCATGGGATAGTGGCTCAGCACGATTTTTTGGCAGTTGATCTTGAGCGCGCAAATGGGCGGCTCGACGATAAAAGCATCCGCTACCGCAGGCTGCGTCCAGTCTTTGTCGTGGTTGCCGGGCAGCAGATGGACGCGCTTGCAGGCAATGCTTTTGCGCAGCTCGTAGGCATCTTGGACCGTCATCTTAAAGCTAAAGTCACCCAAGATGTAGAGCTCGTCATCCGCAGCAACCTTGCTGTTAATGTTGGCGACCATGGCATCGTTCATCTGCGCAACAGTCGACCAAGGCCTATCGCTAAGCCGTAGCATGTTCTCGTGTCCAAAGTGAGTATCGCCGGTAAACCAGATCACGGGGACCTCCTGTTGCTGCGGGGTATCCATCCCTTAGGGCTTACCCCTCGTTCTTCCATCCAAACGGGTCGAGCACCCAAAAAATCAGATCGAGTACGCCGCCGGTCATCATGGCGCCGGCAAGGGCCATGCAAACGTGCAGAGAACTGGCACTTCGGAGCACGTCGAATGGCCCCAGAACAGCCAGCAGCGCGACCGCTGCGCCGGCAAGGCACAACGCGAGGCACGGCCCCGCGTCCTTGACGCACTTCTTTGCGAGATGCTTGGTGTTATCGCTCATTGGTATCGAACTCCTTAGAGGATCGTTGTTTGGGTACATGCCGCCGCGGCAGAGCAGGGCGGCAGGGTAAGTGTCCCATGCCGTGCGGACACGTTTTTAAACCCATGTATCCGCAGGGACCCATGTCCTTGCAGAACACCCCCGAAGAATCGTCTAAGCCGCTGGCGGGCAACATACTGAACAGGGGGTCTTTCCTCGTTTGAGCGCGGTCGCCAGTGGCACGCTTGTTCTAATGGCATTTTGAGGAAGGTTTTTGCATCCCCCAGAACGGTGATAAATCTTGCCGTTCTTGATGACGATCACCTTGGTTTTTGAAGCAGCCACGCTGCGGGACTTGATGGGCGCATCCGCCTTTTGACGAGCCGGTGCCGTTTTCCGAGGCCAGCCTCTCGGAAAATCAGAATCGCAGAATCGATTGATGTAGCTGTCGAAACATCCATCGAACAGCAGCCCCGTTGCCAAGCCCGCCATGAACCCACAGGCAATCGCGGCCTCTCCTCTAATTTGCATATGTCCCTCCTTAATTAATCTTGAAGATAAAAGCGGCGCGCGCCGCAGGACCCATGCCCTTGCGGCGCGCGCCGAAAATGATCCGCTTTCCTCCGTCCCTAACGGATCAGCTGGCGGCGCTTGTCGGACAGGAAGACGCCGGCGGCAACCAGGACCGTGCCTCCAATTACGAACGTCTCGCCCAGCAGGTTGGACACGTCGCCCGTGGCGGGCATCGTCGTCTGCTGCGTGGTGGCCTCGGACGCCGAGGTCATGTGCTTGGCCTGGTACGCCACCTGCGTCGCAGGCTGAGTCTGCTCGCCATTCCCGCGCTCGGCGGCCTCTTGGCGAGCGATCTCGGCGTTGAGCTCGACAATAGCCTGGTCGAGCTCGGCCTTGGCGGCGGTATAGTTGGCAAGCGCCTCCAAGTAGGCAGGTGCCACAGCATCCGTCGCAGCAACGGCAGCGTCGAGCTCAATCTTGGCAGCTGCGGCGCGCTCGGCGGCATCGTGGGCTGCAGCGATCTTAGCGTTGAGCGCCTCATCCGCATCGTTGGCACGGCCGCTAGCGATGGCGTCGGCAAGGTTGATCCTGCGCAGGCGGGCAACCGCGGCGGCAGAAGCATCGCGATCAGCGGTCGCATCCGTTACGGCGTCGTCCGCCGCAGTCACGCCAGACTCGGCATCGGTCTTCGCCGAAGCCGCTGCCTCAACAGCAGCATCGGCAGCGGCCTTGTCCTCCGTCGCCTGAGCAAGCG
>UQUD01000141.1 GCA_900544225.1 uncultured Collinsella sp. | reverse complement strand
CCTTCACGGCCTCGGCAGCAGCGCCGGCGGCAACGCTCTTGGCGTCAGCCTTGCCCTGGAAGGCATCGTTGAGCTTGGCGGCTTTCTCGGCGTTCTTGGCGGCGAGCTCCTCCTGGGAGATCTCGGCCTCCTCGGCGCACTTCTGGGCGTCATAGGCACGGAAGAACGGATAGTACAGGGCAAAGTCGACGACCAGGATGATGGCGAGCATCACAAAGGCGAGCGGCTGGAAGCCCAGGCCCATGATGGTGCCGATGGGGCCGGGGACGGTCCAAGGCAGGGTGTACATAAAGCCGTTCATGCCCAAGAAGTCGATAAAGATCTTGAGGATCCAGATGTTGGCGATCGGGGCAAAGACAAACGGGACAAAGAAGACGGGGTTGAGCACGATGGGTGCGGCGAACAGCAGCGGCTCGTTGACGGCAAAGCAGACGGGGACGATGGCGGCCTTACCGACGGCGCGCATCTCCTGAGACTTGGCCAGGAAGCAGAACATAAAGACCAGGACGAGCGTGGCGCCGGTGCCGCCCATGCAGACGACGAAGTACTGGGCACCCTGGGTCAGGACAGCGGAAGCGTGCTGGCCGGCCTGGAACGCAGCCAGGTTGTCGGTCATGTTGGCAACGAGGGCGGCGGCGATGGCGGGCTCGACGATCGAGGGGCCGTGGACGCCGACGAACCAGAACAGGCTCATGGCGCCGTAGATCACAGCGAGACCGATATAGCCGTCGGCAGCGGTGAACAGGGGCTGGAACACCTGGATGACGCCCTGGGCAAAGCAGAAGCCAAAGGCAGCGCGGAAGACGATGTCAAAGACCCAAAAGACGGCGATGCAGACGGAGAAGGGGATGATGTCCTTAAAGGTCTGCGAGATGTTGGGCGGAACCTGCTCGGGCATCTTGACGGTGATGTTGCGCTTGATAAAGAACTTGTAGATGATGCCGGTCACAAACGCAGCGATGAAGGCAGTCAGCAGGCCCTTGGAACCAAGGTAGGTGGTGTTGAAGCCGCTGGCGGCGTCCGTGGCGATGGTGTCGCTCGAAAGGAGCAAGAAGCCGATGATGGCCGCGCACATGCATGAGATAAAGTTGATCTGGTTGTTCTTGGGCAGGTCGCGGTTCTGAGCGTCGGCGAAGTGCTTGGCGGTGGTGGCGGCACAGGCGATTGCCAGGATGCCCATGGAGTAGTTGTAGCACTTCCACAGGGCGTTGTTGATGTCATCGGGCCAGTAGAAACCCCAGATGTTGGGGACCGAGGCTACGAGGCAGAAGATGGACGAGAAGATGATGATGGGGATGACGGAGATAAAACCGTCGCGGATCGCCTTGAGGTACTTGTTGCGGGCGATCGCGTTGAAAAAGGGCTGGCCCTTTTCGATAGTGGCGATGAGTTGCTCCATGCAAAGCTCCTAAGAGTCGGTGGGTTAGCAACGATGGTAGCTTTTGACGTTCGGTTGCCAAAATGTTGACGTTGCCATTTTGCGACACAAAAAAAGACGCGAACCGGTGGTTCCTGTGCCTGCGAACCGTCGATTCTTTGTGCGCAAACGTTTGAGCCGCCCGATGGCTCTGTGTTTGCACAATGGCAACGTTAATATTTGGGCGACAAAAGCCGTTCGGGGAAGCAGAAATGTCGGTGAACGGTAGGTTTTGGGTGGTAAGCGTATGGTGGGGGGAGGCGTTGGATATACTTGAAGGCGTTAAAAATGACTGCGTAGGGTGCCACCAATGGCATCGTCGACATAGAAAGATCGACCTATGGCCGCTGTTAAAAAATCGGTTTCCGTTAAGGATGTGGCGCGTCTCGCGGGCGTCTCGGAGCAGACAGTCTCGCGTACGGTGCACGATTCGCCCAGCGTGCGCCCCGAGACCAAGGAGCGCGTGCGTGCCGCCATGCGCGAGCTGGGGTATCGCCCCAATTTTGCCGGTCGATCGCTGCGCCGCGGTAAGTTTAAGACCGTCGGCGTCGCTATGTTCAACATTACCGGCACCGGCAACCTCGACCGTATGGAGGGCTTTGCCGCCGCCGCCGACAAACACGGCTACGCCATCACCCTCACTAAAGTAGATGGGCATCCGTATACCCTCGAGAGCGCATCGTCGCGTATGAGCGCACTGCCGGTGGACGGTATGGTCGTGATTATGAACCGCATGCCGGCGGACTTTGGCACCTTCGAGCCGCTGCCCGGTATGCAGACGGTGCTCGTTACGATGTTGGAGCACCCGCTGTGCTCGACGGTCGATAACGACCAGTTCGATTGCTCGCGCCAGGTGGTCGAGTACTTGCTGGAACAGGGGCACAAGACCGTGCACTTTATCTCGTGCCCCGAGCGCTCGCTTTCGGGCATGCGGCGCGAGGAAGGCTGGCGTGAGACATTGCGTGCGCATGGCATTGAGCCACCGCAGCTCGTCCGTGGCGACTGGACGGCGCAGAGTGGATATGCCGCCGGCCAGGTGCTTGCGGATGATCCGACCTGCACGGCCATTTATGCCTCCAACGATGCCATGGCCTACGGCTGCATTCGCGGGCTCGAGTCGCGCGGAAAGCGCGTGCCCCAGGACGTAAGCGTGGTGGGTGTTGACGATAGTTTGGGCGATATCGTGCCCGATCGTCGCCTGACCACGGTGCGCTTTGACAACAAGCGCGTCGGCATGTGGGCGGTCGACAAGATTGCCGGCGCCGAGGGCGCTGCACCCGGTGTGGAGCACATGCTGTTTCCGGGCGTGCTCGTCGAGGGCGATACGGTGCGTGATGTACGCTAGGGTGCGGACCTGTTTGGGTTGCCGATAATTGTGTTTGATATTGTTCGGATTGGTTTAAAAACCGTTCACGGACGAAAAAAGACCGTTCACGGCGCGAAATAACGGTTTGCATTGTTCCTTTTTGTTTGAATGTTATTGTTTCTGTCGTACACAGCGCAGCGCGTATGCCCGGACGCGATGCTCTCCATTGGTTCATATGTGAAAGGAACGCAACATGGCAACCAAAGAAGAAATCTCGATGGTTGGATTCGAGATCGTCGCATACGCGGGTGACGCCCAGACCGATCTGCTTGCAGCGCTCGATGCTGCTCGCGAGGGTGACTTTGAGAAGGCCGAGCAGCTGCACAAGGATGCCAGCGATGCACTCATCGGCGCCCACGACACGCAGACCAAGCTGCTTTCGCAGGAGGCTGGCGGTGGCGAGATGGAGATGACCTTCATCATGGCTCACGCTCAGGACACTCTCATGACCACTATGATCCTGGAGAAGCAGGCCCGCTTTACCATCGATGCCTACAAGCGCATCGCCGAGCTCGAGGCCAAGCTCGCCTAACGAGTCCGCACAATCAAGTCCCCTTCCAAAAGCCCTGCCGCTACCTGAACTGCGCCCCAAATCTTGGACGCCCTAAATAGCGACTAGGCCGCGAGGGCCT
>UQUD01000140.1 GCA_900544225.1 uncultured Collinsella sp. | reverse complement strand
AAGCGTAAATTTCGTTTTTCCGACGAATTAATACCTCGCGGGGAACCAGATCCGCCACACAGGGACGCTCCTGCGGGTCGCTCATGGTGGTGAGGTAGCCAGTCGGCTTGTAGAGCATCAGGTACACGGCGCCCTGGTTGAGCTTGACGGGCATGCCGTCGACCTCGATATGGTCGCGGTCCACATCGACCTTGGTGCCCAACTCGGTCGCGACCTGGCCGTTGACTGTCACGCGGCCGGCGGTCATCAGGTCCTCCGAGCCGCGGCGGCTCGCCACGCCCGCGCGCGCCAAAAAGCGCTGCAGGCGCATGGTATGCGGGTAGACGGGCTGGGCGTCGCCTGCGGGCTTTGTGGCGCCCGCGGCACGTGAGGTGCGCGTCTCCCCTGCTTCGTTAGTTCTCGTCATTTATGTCCTCCGAGGTATCGACGGTGGGCAGAAGCTCATCGCCATCGGTGTCCTCAACATCGGTATCGATCAGTTCGCGCTCTTCGTCCAGATCTTCGGCCTGCTCCTCGAGCGTGGACTGAATGCTGCGGCCGCTCAGACGCTCGCGGATAAACTGGCGCGACTGCTCGTCGGGAGCAAACTGCTCCAGATCGGGCAGGTCGCGAGTGGAGCGCAGGCCGAACTTTTCCAAGAAGGCGTTGGTCGTGCCGTAGATGATGGCCTGACCGCGCTCGGGGTCGCGGCCGAGCTCGCGCACTAGGCCTTTGTCCACGAGCGACGCGATGACGCCGTCGGAGTTGACGCCGCGGATGCCCTTGACCACCTCGCGCGTGACGGGCTGGTGATAGGCGATGACGGCCAGAGTCTCGAGCGCCGCCTGCGACAGCTTTTGCGTGTCCCAGCTCAGCACATAGGCCTCGACCACGTCGTGGTAGGCGGGGTGTGTAAACAGGCGCCAGCCACCGGCAACCTCGCGCAGCTGAAAGCCGCGGTTGGCCTCTTCATACTCAACTTTGAGCTCGGCCAAAAGCGACGCGCACTCGCCCGGGGCGATATCCAGCGCACCTGCCAGCGCGGGTGCGCTCACGGGGTCGCTCGAAACCAGCAGCAGCGCCTCGAGGGCACCTTTGAGGCTGTTTGCCTCCAGCGTGGAAAGGGTTGACATGGTTGGTCGCTCCTATTCGGTGAGCTCGGGGCCCTCGCCGGGCACGTATGCCTCGGCGCCCTCGACGCGGTTGATTTGAATGGTTCCGAAGATCTCGTCCTGGCTCAGCGTGAGCGAGCCGCGTTTGGCAAGCTCCAACATGGCCAGGAAGGTGACGACGAGTTGCTCGGTGGTGGCGTCGCCGTCCAGCAGCTCGCGGAAGGTGCAGGTTTGGTGCGCCATGGTAAAGCGGTCGACCGAGGCCACCGTCAGGTCGAGCGGCACGCGATGCGGTGCCACGTGCTCGGCCTCCAGCAGGAAGGTCTGGCGCTTGCCGTCCAAGTCGGCGCAGATGACGGCAAGGCCACGCAGGGTGATGCCAGCCAGGTAGTCGGGCATAAGGCCTAGGAACTCGGGGTCGGGCCCGGCCACGCGCGGATGCATGCGGCTCTCGGCCTGCATACGCGCGCCAAGGGCTGCCGCCGCGCCCTTAAACTGCTTGTAGGCGATCAGGCGCTGAATCAGGACCTCGCGCAGGGCGTCGCCGTCGAGCGCACTGAGTTCCTCGAGGTCATCGTCGTCCTCGTCATCGTCATCTGTCTTGCGCGGGGCTTCCTGGGGCACCAGCGAGGCTGCCTTAATGTCCAAAAGGGTTGCCGCGACCAGCAAAAAGTCGCTCGCCACGTCCAGGTCCAACGCCTCGATGCGCTCGGCCTCGGCAAGGTATTGCTCGGCCACCTCGCTGATCGAGATGGCGCCGATATCAACTTTTTGGCGGGTTACCAGCTGCAGCAGTAGGTCGAACGGTCCGCTGTAGACCTGCGTCGACACGCGATACGACATCTTCGACCTCCTTTGACGGCGCCTTCGCGGCGCGGTTTGGGTGCATATTGCGACCGTTTTGCACGGTCGACCTGTAAGTTTACCTTAGATGGCGGTGATTGCGAAGTTGAGCAGCCACTCGGCCACCGGATACACGGTAACGTCGAAATACCGGCCGATCACGTCGATGCCGGTCCACATGGGCAACAGATACAGCACGATGATAAGGATCGGCATGGCGTATTGCTGCAGGCGGTAGTAGTTGGCGAGTGCCTTGCCCTTGAGGAACGGCACGATGATCGACGAGCCGTCGAGCGGCGGGATCGGGATGAGGTTAAAGAACGCGAGCGACAGGTTGACCACGATAAACGTGGCGCCGAAGTTCATGATTTGGGAAGCCACGACAAAGGACATGCTGGCGTAGAGGTTGCCGTATGCCGCGTGCATGAGGGCTGCCGCGAGGCATGCGAGTGCGATGTTCGAAGCGGGGCCGGCTGCGCTCACCAGGACCTCGTCGCGCTTGGGGTGCTTGAGGTTGTTGAGGTAGACGGGCACCGGCTTGGCGAAGGCGAACACCGGGCCGCCGGCGGCGAGCATCAGCAGCGGCAGGAGAATGGTGCCGAACGGGTCGATGTGGTTGAGCGGGTTGAGTGAGACGCGGCCGCGCGAACGGGCCGTCTTGTCGCCGAGTGCCCAGGCCGCGGCGGCGTGCGCGCTCTCATGGATCACGATGCCAACAATGACGGCAACAGCGCTGGCGAGCAGGTTCATGAGGTAGCTGCTGGACATGTTGCTCCTCTAGCGGACGCGGCGCGAGGCGCGCGTGAGCAGGTAGTCGGCCACAAACAGGATGACGGCTACGATGGCGTAATCCAAGCGGAACACACCGCCGAAGGGCGATGTGATGACGCCGTAGCCGGCGATGGCGCTCGGCAGTGCGCGCGAAAGCTCGACGACAAAGCCCACGATCTGCAGCTTGGCGGTGAGGCCGTTAAAGCACAGCAGCACGGTCATCGCGCTCATAAAGATGCCGCAGATGCGACAGGCGATGGCGATGATGCTCATCGCCACGGCAGCGGCCTTACGAGAGTTCACGCGCGGTCTCCTCTTCGATCTGGGTGGAAAGCTCCAGCCATTCGTCCTCGAGCTTGGGCAGCTCTTGCTTAAGGCCGTTATATTCCCCCAGCGCGGCGTTGAACTTGTCCTGATCGGCATAAAGCTCTTCGCTTGCCATCAATTCCATAAGCTCGTCATAGCGGGCGCGCTTTTTGTCCAGCTCCGCCTCGATCTTCTTGAGCTGGTTGCGCACACCCTTGAGCTTTTTGTTGAGCGCGGCGCGGGCCTGGGCCTCGGCGCGCTTTTGCTCCTTGGTCTTTTTGCCCTCGACCGGCTTGGGAGCCGCGGCTCTGGGCAGGGTGGAGCTAGTCGGCTTGGTTGACTTGGCCGCGGCCGGCGCGCTCTCCCCTGACGCCTCGGCGGCGGCGCGGGCTGCGAGGTCCTCGCGCTTGTAGAGGTAGTAGTCGTAGTCGCCATCGTAGACCGTGACCTTGCCGTCGCGGATGTCGATGATGCGGTTGGCCACGGCGCGTACCAGGTGCT
>UQUD01000139.1 GCA_900544225.1 uncultured Collinsella sp. | reverse complement strand
TGGGGTCGGCGACGACGGGCAGGTGCGACAGGTGGTGCAGCACCGGCACGGCGTTAAGGTCGAAGGTGTTGCGGGTGCGGGTCTCGAAGGTGCGGATACCGCGCTCGCACAGGATGACGTTGTCGTTGCCCTCGCTCATGATGTACTCGGCTGCCATAAGCAGCTCGTCGATCGTGCCGGACATGCCGCGCTTGAGCAGAATCGGGGTCTGGGTCTTGCCGACCTCCTTGAGCAGGGGGAAGTTCTGGGCGTTGCGGGCGCCGATCTGCATGACGTCAATCTTCTTGTCAAGGAAGACCTGCACGTCGCGCGGGTCCATGATCTCGGTGACGATCGGCATGTCGAGCTCGGCAGACGCCTCGCACAGCAGGTCGAGGCCGGCGGGGCCCATGCCCTGGTAGGCGTAGGGGGAGGTGCGGGGCTTGTAGGCACCGCCGCGCAGCATCGTGGCACCGGCGGCCTTTACGCGGCGTGCGATGCGAATGAGGTTCTCGCCCTCGACGGAGCAGGGGCCGGCGATGACTTGGAACTGGTCGCCGCCGATCTTGACGCCGTGGCCGCAGTCGATGACGGAGTCCTCGGGGTGGAACTTGCGGTTGGCGCGCTTGAACGGCTCCGAGACGCGCTGCACGCGCTCGACGACATCCATGGACTCGAGCAGGAACGGGTCGATCTTGGTCGTATCGCCCACCAGGCCGATGATCGTCTCGTTCTCGCCGCGCGAGACGTCGGTCTTCAGGCCTTTTTTCTCAATCCAGCTGACGATATGGCCGACGGCCTCGTCGCTGGCGCTCTGCTTTAAAATTGCAATCATGGTGTGCCTCTCACCTCGATGGATAACTTTTGCAAAAACGGCCCGCATCGCGAGCCGTGTATATATGGTGCATGAGAGTTTATACTATCTGACTCGCTTTTGCCTTCTAAAGTGGGCCGTTGCGCCGCGTCTTCCTCGGAATTGCAAAGCTTTTTCTTTTATTTTGATAGCCCGTGGTGCACTTGGGTATAATGCCAAACGTTGGCCCTATTAGCTCAGGGGATTAGAGCGTCTGCCTCCGGAGCAGAAGGCCGTTGGTTCGAATCCAACATGGGGCACCATCGAACGTAAGACCGTCCGAACCTCGCATGGTCCGGACGGTTTTTCTTATACCGACGCGACGTGATGGGACGTGGTATGGCAGCAACGGATATCGAGCGCGGACTCTCGACCGCCGAGGTCGAGGAGCGCATCGCCGCCGGTAAGATCAACCGCAACATGGAGCTCAAGACCAAGTCGGTCAAAGAGCTCATCATCGAGAACCTCTGCACGCTGTTCAATTTGATCAACGTGATCTTGGCGTTCCTGGTCATTTTGACCGGTTCGTTTAAGAACCTGACGTTCCTGTTTGTGGTGTTCCTCAATACCGCTATTGGCGTCATCCAGTCCATGCGGTCCAAGAAGATGGTCGATAAGCTCACGCTGCTGACCTCTAAGAAGGCCATCGCGGTGCGCGACGGTGCCGAGGTGGAGCTCGACTTGGACCAGATCGTGCTCGACGACATCATCCGCCTGGGGCGCGGCGACCAGATTCCCGCTGACGCCGTGGTGGTTTCCGGCGAGGCGCTCGTGAACGAGAGCCTGCTGACGGGCGAGAGCGACCTTATTAAGAAGCAGCCCGGTTCCGAGCTCATGAGCGGCAGCTTTATCGACTCGGGCCTGCTGCGCGCCCGCGTGATCCATGTCGGCGCCGACAACTACGTGGCCAAAATTAATAACGAAGCCAAGTACGTCAAAAAGGTCAATTCCGAGATCATGAACGCGCTTAACGCCATCGTGCGCTTTGCGAGCATCATCATGATCCCGCTCGGTTTGGCGTTGTTTGCCTCGAGCGTGAGCGAGCTGTGGGATGCAGCGGGAACCCCGGGCGATAGCGCGCTTTCGTGGTGCTTCTCCGAGCTGTTGGCTGGTCATGTGCCTTCGTCGGCGCTGCTGTCCACGGTGGGCGCCCTGCTGGGCATGATCCCGCAAGGCCTGGTGCTGCTGACCTCGTCGGTGCTCGCCATCGCCACGGTGCGCCTGGCCCGCCGCAAGGTGCTGGCGCAGCAGCTCTACTGCATCGATACGCTCGCTCGCGTCGATGTACTGTGCCTGGACAAGACGGGCACCATCACGTCGGGCCGCATGGAGGTCGAGGGCACCTACCCGCTGCCTGTTGAGGGTGTTGGCTTTGGCGTGGACTCGGACGAGGCGGCTGTTCCCGTCGATACCACAGTGCTCGATTTTGCGCTGGCTAACGTGGCACGTGCGACTTCGGCCGATGCCAACGAGACCTGCCAGGCGCTGCTCAACTATTACGCCGATCGCCCGGTCGAGGTGTCTGAGCCGCTGTCGGTCATTCCGTTCTCGTCGTCTAAAAAATGGAGTGGCGCTTCGTTTGCGCAGGGCTCCTATGTGATGGGCGCCGCGCAGTTTGTGCTTTCGGAGCGTGTGTTTTCGCAGGTCGAGAACCGTGTCGCCGAGCTTGCCGATACCTGCCGCGTGCTCGTGGTGGCGCGCGTGGACGGCTTTACACCCGATGGCGATATGGTGGGCGAGGCCGAGCCCGTGGGCTTTGTGACCATCCGCGACGAGATTCGTACCTCGGCGGCCGAGACCATCGGCTACTTTAACGAGCAGGGTGTGACCCTCAACGTGATCAGTGGCGACGACCCGCGTACGGTGTCGTCGATCGCGCGCGTGGTGGGCGTGCCGGGGGCGGACGCTTATGTGGACGCCACGACGCTCGATACGCCTGCCAAGCTCGATGCCGCAGTGGACCGCTACCATGTCTTTGGTCGTGTGACCCCGCAGCAGAAGCGCGAGCTCGTGCAGGCGCTCAAGCGCCGCGAGCACACCGTGGCCATGACGGGCGACGGCGTCAACGATGTGCTGGCGCTCAAGGAAGCCGACTGCTCCGTCGCCATGGCGGCCGGCTCCGATGCCGCGCGTAATGTGGCCGAGATTGTACTCGTCGACAACGACTTTGCCTCGATGCCCGCCGCGGTGGCCGAGGGCCGTCGCTCCATCAACAACCTGCAGCGTTCGGCCTCGCTGTTCCTGACCAAGACGCTGTTCTCGATGGGCCTGGCGGCGCTGTGCATTGCGCTGCCGCCGTACCCCTTCGAGCCCATCCAGATGACGCTCATTAACTTCTTTTGCATCGGCGCGCCGGGCTTTGTGTTGGGCCTGGAGCCCAACAATGCTCGCGTGAAGGGTGCGTTTTTGACCAACGTACTCAAGCGTGCACTGCCGGCGTCGATTGCGGTCATTTTGGCTGCGGCGCTCGATATCTTTGTGGCGCGCGTGTTTGGCTTTAGCCAGCTCACGCTGTCTACGATGTGCCTGCTTACGTCGTGCGCGGCGAGCGTCAGCCTGATCTGGCGCATCTCGCAGCCGCTCACACCCTTACGTGTGGTGCTCTTTGTGTTTGTAGTCGCCGGCATCCTGGTGGGCGTTATCGGATTCCCGGGGCTGCTTTCTATTGCCAACCTGTCGATGGGCCAGATGGTTATCTTGGCTGTCATCGTGGTCTTTACCTGCTCGGTGTTCTTTAAGCTCGCCACGATGATGGATTCGCTCAAGCCGCGTCGTCGTCATGCCGCAACTGGTTTTGGCCGCGGTGTGCAC
>UQUD01000138.1 GCA_900544225.1 uncultured Collinsella sp. | reverse complement strand
AGTGCCGGGGGCCCCGTGCGCGGCGCCCGTGTGCTCGCGCTCGATCCGGGTTACCGCACCGGCTGCAAGGTCGCCGTCATGGACGAGACCGGCAAGCTGCTCGACCACGGCGTGGTCTACCCCACCAAGCCGCGCCACGACATCGCCGGCACCAAGCGCGAGCTCGCTCGCCTCGTCAAGAAGGACGGCGTCAACACCATCGTCATCGGCAATGGCACCGCTAGCCGCGAGACCGAGGAAGTCGTCTCGGAGTTCATTGCCGAGCAGGCGCCCGGGCTACGATACACCATCGTCAACGAGGCCGGCGCATCGGTGTACTCCGCCTCCGAGCTCGCCAGCCAGGAGTATCCCGACCTGGATGTCACCGTACGTGGCGCCATGAGCCTGGGCCGCCGCCTGCAGGATCCGTTGGCAGAGCTCGTCAAGATTCCGCCCCAGTCCATCGGCGTGGGCCAGTACCAGCACGACCTTGACCAGGCAGAGCTTTCGCGCACCCTGGGCCACGTGGTGGAGGACGTCGTCAACCGTGTGGGCGTCGACGTCAACACCGCAAGCGCGAGCCTGCTGGGATATGTATCGGGCATTACGCCGAGCGTGGCCAAGAACATCGTGGCCTACCGCGAGGAAAACGGCGCCTTTACCGATCGCCGCCAGCTCAAGAAGGTCCCCAAGCTAGGACCCAAGGCATATCTCAACGCCGCGGGCTTTTTGCGTATCAGCGGCGGCAAGAACCCACTCGACGCGACAAGCGTTCACCCCGAGAGCTACGAGGTCGCCACGTCCGTCCTGGAGCGCGCAGGCGTTAAAGCCAGCGAGCTCAGCCGCGGCGGTGTGCCCGACATCGAGCGCCGCCTGGGCAGCATCTCGGCGCTGGCAAGCGATCTGGACTGCGGCACTCTCACGCTCATCGATATCGTCAACGAGCTCAAGAAGCCCGGTCGCGACCCGCGCGACGACGCGCCCGAGGTGGTCTTTAGCCGCTCGGCACTTTCCATCGACGACCTGGAGCCCGGCATGGAGCTCAAGGGCACAGTGCGCAACGTTGTGGACTTTGGCGCCTTCGTCGACGTGGGCGTGCACCAGGACGGCCTCGTTCACATCTCCAAGCTGGCCAACCGCTTTGTCAAGCACCCGAGCGACGTGGTGCGCGTCGGCGACACGGTCAAGGTGTGGGTCGAGAAGGTCGATCGCGACCGCAAGAAGATCTCCCTCACCATGGTGCAGGGAAAGTAACAGCAAAGGACGAACCACCGCTGCCCATCGTCGAACTTGCAAGTTTTTCTCACCCAATGGGAGCAACCTGCAAATACCGCAACAAAAATGGTGCCGCCCCATCAAAGAGGCAGCACCAGCCAAGTCTTATTCAGCTCAGAACCTACTGGCAAGCTCGTGTCGGCAGCCCCGGCCTTTCCTTTGCCTGGCGCGACCCTCGCGAAGCGCGTGAGCAATAGGGAAAGGAAAGGCCGGTGCGAACAACCCGCGGCGCAGCCAGTGTTCGCGTTACGGTAGAATATGAAAGCCCAAAGCGGCGATATCCTTGGCAAAACCGCGCACGGTATCGAGCGAGACCTCGTACGGATCACGACCGATGTTCTTACGCTTGGCCAGGATGCTGTTGGGTACCGTGATGATCTGGCAACCGCATCCTTCCGCCTGGTAAATGTTGATGAGCTCGCGCGTGGACGCCCACAGGACCTCACAGTTGGGCTTGGCGGCGGCCTTCTTGACCGACTCCGTCATAAACGGAATGGGATCGACGCCGGTATCGGCGATACGGCCGGCAAAGAGCGAGATAATGGACGGTGTCTCGGCGTCAACAGCCTCGACCATCTCGTCGACCTGCGTAGGCGTAAAGATGGTAGTGACGTTGACCTTGATGCCGTCGGCCGAAAGCTTGCGGACCAGCTCGGCAGTAGACTCGCCCTTGGTGGTCACGCACGGGATCTTGACGTAGACGTTCTCGGCCCAGGTAGCGATCTCGCGAGCCTCGGCCTCCATGGTCTCGGCGTCGTCGGCAAAGACCTCAAACGACACGGACACATTGGTGATGTGGGACAGGACCTCCTTGGCAAACGCGCGGTAATCCGTCACGCCGCCCTTCTTCATAAGGGACGGGTTGGTCGTGAAACCCTGAACGTTGCCGTTCTCGTACATGTCGAGCATGCCCTCGAGGTTTGCACCGTCAGCGAACACCTTGATTGCCATCTGCCTGATTCCTTTCGTCTGCATATGGACGTTGAACTGCTAAACACTTTATCTATGTTTATCAAGGCGTGAGCTGCGGGTTTTTATCTTCTCGGCGAACGGTATAAACACCTCAGTGTTTGGATTGATAAATCGATTGAGCATGCAAAAGCAAAGAGTCGCAGTTTGAGCAAACGTCAGAACGCGGGATTCATTAGATGAGGCCGAAATGCTGCATCGCTGTGACGGTGCCGTCGTGTGCGACGTCGTCGGTCACGTAGTCGGCGACCGCCTTGACCTCGGGCATGGCGTTGCCCATGGCGACAGCCGTCTCGACGGCAGCGAGCATGCCCAGGTCGTTACCCGAATCGCCGAAGCCAAAGGTGCGCGCGTTGCCGGTGCGACCCAGGTATTCCAGCGCTCGCGCCACGCCCACGCCCTTGTCGATGCCCTTGGGGCTCAGCTCGCGATTCTGACCACCGGTGTTGCACAGCTCAAACTCGCGATCGATAAAGCCATCATCGTTGGCTACGCGAGCCAGGTCGCTCGCGACGATGCCTACCTTGCCCACGCGCAGACGACCGTCGACGCGCATTTCCTCGGCGCTGTGCACCACAGAAGTGCCGATCAGAGACGACTGCTCAACACCCGCGGGTTCCAGGGCAAAAGTAGCCACGTTGGTCTCGAAAAAGGCCTCAATCCCTGCCGCGGCCATACGGCGTGCGAGTTCCTCGATAACGTCCTCGCCAAAGCAGTCCTCGTGTACCACGCGGCCCTCGACCTCGAGCGTGGCTCCCGCCATGGCAACGACACCCGCAGGCTCCAAAGCACGCAGGCCATCGGCAATCAGCCACAAGGGACGACCCGTGCAGATAAATGCCTGGTGGCCCGCATTGCGCAGACGACCAAATGCATCGACAACGGCCTTCGACGGGTGGACCGCATTGAAGTCCTTATCAGTCATATCGTCGGGATCGAACGACGTCAGCGTGCCGTCCACGTCAAAAAAGAGCACAGCGGATTCGGGGCACGCATCAATCATATGGGTTCCTTTCGAGGATAAGGGCAAACGAAGCATCCATCATATAATGGAGCGACGCAACCAGAGAGGTCACCCATGGAATTTTACGCAAGCTGCCCCGAGGGCTTTGAGTCCGCACTCGCCGATGAGCTTAAACGCCTCGGGCTTTCGCATGTTCGCCGGCTGAAGGGCCGCGCTACATTTGAGGGCGAGCTCGAGCAAGGCTACCGAGCATGCCTGTGGTCGCGCCTGGCGAGCCGCGTGTTCGTGGTGCTCGGGCGCTTTGAGGCGCAAGATGCCGATGAACTGTACGATAGCGTTTACGACATCGCCTGGGAGAGCATCGTCCGCCCCGGCGCCACCATCGCCATCACCGCCCGCGGCGTGACCGAGCAGCTGCGCAACACGCGCTTCTCGGCCCTGCGCGCCAAGGACGCGCTGTGCGACCGC
>UQUD01000137.1 GCA_900544225.1 uncultured Collinsella sp. | reverse complement strand
GTGGGCCTGTAAGCCGGGTTCTGTCGTGAACGGTCATTTATCTTGTCTGCACGTTACCGTGCAGCTCCACGCACGCTACCCGAACGCGGACCGGGCCGGCCCATAGCGTTCCTATTCGCGCTTGCTCCGGATGGGGCTTGCCAAGCCGCCGTGTTGCCACGACGCTGGTGGTCTCTTACACCACCGTTTCAGCTTTTCCCTTTACGCCTTGCGGCGCAGGTGGGAGTCTTCTTTTCTGCGGCGCTTTCCGTCGGATCACTCCGCCCGGCCGTTAGCCGGCATCCCGCCCTCTGGAGCCCGGACTTTCCTCACGCGTGCTGCAAGCAGCACATCGCGCGACCGTCTGGCCCACTCAGCAGTGCAAGAGTGTAGCACACCGTTGCCGCAGGCAGTGGCACAACACAAGCGTTCGACACGATAAACCAAGAACCACGCCATGCAGTACAATAGAGTCGTCGATGGGCAACGTCGTCAGTCGAGACACGACCGCGCTCCGCACCCCTCCGTCTACTCGGTGTGTTCCCGCCTCCTCCCCGAGGCGGGATGTCGGCATTTTTTCATGCACCGACAATCCAATAGCCTGTGGACAGCCCGGCAGCATTGCGCATCTCGGCGCCAAATGCAAAAAGGGATCCGTCCATTACGGACGGATCCCTTAAACAAGTGATCGTCAAACCGATTTACTCGGCGTCGGTCTCCTCGTCCTTCTTCTCGGAAGGCAGCGGGGTAACCTCGATCTCGACGCCCAGAGTCTCAGCAGCAGACTTCATGGACAGGGAGATACGACGACGGTCGAGGTCGATCTCCATGACCTTGACCTGAACCTTGTCGCCCACATGGGTGACCTGAGAAGGCTGATCGACGTGCTTGTTGGCCATCTCGGAGATGTGCACCAGGCCCTCGATGCCCTCGCCCAGGTCGACGAAAGCGCCGAACGGGACAAGCTTGGTCACAGTGCCCTCGACGATGGCGCCGACGGGGTACTTCTTGACCAGTGCGCGCCACGGATCCTCGGTGGTCTGCTTGAGACCCAGGGAGATGCGCTCGCGGTTGAGATCGACGTCGAGAACCTCGACCTCGACCTCCTGGCCGACCTTGACAACCTCGGAAGGATGGTTGACGTGGTTCCAGGAGAGCTCGGAGATGTGGATGAGGCCGTCGATACCGCCGAGGTCGACGAAGGCGCCGAAGTCGACGATGGAGGAAACGGTGCCCTGGAGACGCATACCAGACTTGAGCTTGGACAGGATCTCGGAGCGCTCAGCCTTACGGGACTCCTCGAGCACGACGCGACGGGAGAGGACGACGTTGTTGCGGTTGCGGTCCATCTCGATGACGCGGGCCTCGATGCGGGTGCCCATGTAGGAGGTGAGGTCCTTGACGCGACGGAGGTCGACGAGGGAAGCGGGCAGGAAGCCACGCAGGCCGATGTCGAGGATCAGGCCGCCCTTAACAACCTCGATAACCTCGCCCTCGACGTTCTCGCCGGAGTTGAACTTCTCCTCGATGCGGTTCCAAGCACGCTCGTACTCGGCACGCTTCTTGGACAGGACCAGACGACCGTCCTTGTCCTCCTTCTGGAGAACCAGAGCCTCGATGGGATCACCGAGTGCAACGATGTCTGCAGGGTTAGCGTCCTTGCGGATGGACAGCTCGCGGACCGGGATAACGCCCTCGGACTTGAATCCGATGTCAACGAGCACCTCGTCATGCTCGATCTTAACGACAGTGCCGTTAACGAGATCGCCCTCATCAAAGTCGGTAATCGTACCGTCGATGAGGTTGTTCATCTCCTCCTCGTTGACATCGTCAAGAGAGAAAATGGACGAGTTCTGAATCTCACTCAAAGGTGGACCCCTTTCGAACTACGGGGCCCCGATTGCTAGGACCTACAGAAGGGTGCGACAAGCACACAACGTTTAGGAACACTCGGGAGCCGACAGATACTAATGTGACGCTTATGCAATCACGTTCGTATAGGTTACGGGGAAATCATTTCGATTTCAAGCGTGAACTGCGATTTTTTACTCGTATGGAGACTTTTTCGCAATCTTGTGGACGACCGTCTCCATAAGTTGACGATAGGCAGTTAGGCATACGGCTTTGGGGTAAAGTATCCGGAGCAACGATTCTGGAACGATTTATCGAGAAAGGTGCCCGCGTGCTCAAAGCAGTCGTTTTCGATATGGACGAGACGCTTCTCAGCATCAACCTCAACGCGTTCATCCTTCGCTATTTTAAGGATGTCTCGTCGATGCTCGCGGATATCGGACGCCGCAGCCGCGGTGGCACGATGGCGCGCCTCGGCACCATTTTGGTCGACCTCAACGCCAACCGCCGAAGCGGCACGGACAACCGCACCAATCTTGAGTTTTACCGCACCGAGGTCGAGCGCAGGTGCGGCATCTGCCTCTCCGATCCGATCATCTACGAGGCGTTTACCTACTACGACCGCGAAGTGCTTCCATACAAGAACGACGATGTCATTAACGCTCACGCCATGCCGGGCGCGCACGCCGCGCTCCAGGCAGTACAGGACGCAGGGCTGCGCTGCGCGCTCTTTACCAACCCCAGCTTTCCGCAGGGGGCCATCGAGTGCCGCATGGGCTGGGGCGACCTGGCCGACGCCCCCTTTGAGCTCGTCACGCACATGGGAAACACCACCCGCTGCAAGCCCGATGCCACCTACTATCTCGAGCAGCTTCAGGTGATGGGACTCGAGCCACACGAGGTCCTTATGGTGGGCAACGACCCCAAGCGCGACTTCCCCAGTCCCGCCTGCGGCATTCAAACTGCCTATGTTGGCCAGGGAAAACCCGGCCGAGCCACCTGGCACGGAACCATGGAAGACTTCGCCCACGACTTTAACGCCGTAATCGAAGCCTTCTACGAACACCAAGTAGCCGACGAACTGTCATAGGACCCCTCCCACCAAACAAAATAGCACCGCAGGTTGAGCATAAGTCAGCGAAAACGCCCCTAAGCGAGCAATGTGCCTTGAAAGAGGAGGGCATAGGCCTTCTGGCCATGCCCGACGATTGAAAGGCAGATTGCCGCTTAGGAACGTTTGCAGCGTCGACTGGTTACGCGGTTTGGTAAAACCGCGTAACTAACAGACTCGAGTCTTGCCGATCATGATGTTGATGATCTCGACGTCGGTGTCTTTCATGCCCACGCGGCCTACGTAGCCCATGCTGGCGATTGTCTGCTCGACGGTATCCTGAATCAGGCCCTCGCCGGCGCGGAAGCCGCGACCCTGCATGGCCATATCGTGGCCCAGAATCGCCGCATCGACGGCGGCCGAGATCTTGGCAGCACAACTCGCCTTGGCGCCGTCGCATACGATGCCGCCCACGTTGCCGAGCGTATTCGATACCGTCGCGCCAATCTGCTCGCGCGTGCCACCGCACAGCCAGGTAATCGCAGCGCCGGCGCCGCACGCGGCGCAAATAGCACCGCAAAACGCCGAAAGCGCACCAATATAGCTCTTGATATGCACGGCGATAAGATCGGACAGCATCACGGCGCGCACAAGGCGCTCGTGGTCGCAGCGCAGGTACTCGGCATACTCCATGACGGGCAATGCGCAGGTAATGCCCTGATTGCCCGAGCCGCACACAATGGCGACCGGCAGCGCGCAACCGTTCATGCGGGCGTCGGACCCGGCGGCCGCACGGGCACGGGCACGGCAG
>UQUD01000136.1 GCA_900544225.1 uncultured Collinsella sp. | reverse complement strand
GCACTCATTGCCGGCACGCTCGCGCAGACCGGCGAGGCCACCTGCGACTGCCACGGCCATGACCACGAGCACACCCACGAGCATGGCGAGTCCTGCGGCTGCCACGGCCATCACGACCATGATGGGCACGAGGGCTGCGGCTGCCACTAGCGGCACGGCACCGCAAGCTCGGGGCGCGACGCTGAACGCAACCCAACAATCAAAGCCAACAACAAAGGCCACCCGGTAGCTTCCGGGTGGCCTTTGCCATATCAAGCTGGAATTACAGCCCTATTTCTTATTGCGCATCTGCGCTTCCATCTGGCGCAGCAGGTCCATATCGGACTTGGGGCCGCCCGTTCCCAGGCCACCCAGACCGCCCATGCCGCCCAGACCCATGGCATCCAGACCGGGAATATTAGGCATGCGCATCTTCTTGCCCTTCTTGCCCTTTTTGCCCTTCTTGCCGCCGGCCTGCGCCTGATTGGCCATCGTGCGCATGCGGCCCATCATCTTGTTCATCTCGCCCCACTGCTTCATAAGGCTATTGACCTCGGTGGGGGTCACGCCGGCGCCCTTGGCGATGCGGGCGCGACGCTGGCCGTTGATGATAGAGGGACGCAGGCGCTCCTCCTTGGTCATCGACATGATGATGGCCTCGTTCTTGTCGAAGATGCCCTCATCCAGGTTGCCGCCCATCTGGTTGAGCGCACGCTGACCACCGGGGAGCATGCCCAGGATGCCCTTCATGCCGCCCATCTTCTTGACAGCCTTCATCTGGTCGAGCATGTCGTTCATGGTAAAGCCCTCGCGCAGCATACGCTCGGCAGCCTCGAGCTGCTCGGCATCGGCTGCCTCCTGAGCCTTCTCGATGATGCCGACGACGTCGCCCATGCCTAAGATGCGCTTGGCCATACGGTCGGGGTAGAACGGCTCCAGCGAATCGGGCTTCTCGCCCATGCTCACGAACTTGATGGGCTTGCCGGTCACCTGGCGCACGGAAAGCGCGCCGCCGCCACGGGCGTCGCCGTCGAGCTTGGAGATGATCACGCCGTCAAAGTCGGTGCGCTCGGCGAAGGTCGAGACGACGTTGACGATATCCTGGCCGGTCATGGCATCGACGACCATCAGCACCTGATCGGGCTTGACGGCCTTCTTGATGTCCACGGCCTCCTGCATCATCTGCTCGTCGATCTGCAGACGGCCGGCGGTATCGACGATGACCACGTCACGCAGGTGGTCAACGGCCTCCTGGATGGCGCCCTTGGCGATATCGACCGGGTGCTCGCCGTCACCGCGGAAGACCGGCACGCCAATCTCGCCACCAAGCGTGGCCAGCTGGTCGGCAGCGGCGGGACGGTAGACGTCGCACGCGGCGAGCAGCGGCGAGCGGCCCTGCTTCTTGAGCAGGTAGGCCAGCTTTACAGCTGCCGTGGTTTTACCGGAGCCCTGCAGGCCCACGAGCATGATGACATTGGGAATGCGGTTGCTAAAGACGAGCTTGCTCTCGGTTGAGCCGAGCATCTCGGTGAGCTCGTCGAGCACAATCTTGACGACGTTTTGCGCCGGCGACAGCGACTCCATGACCTCGGCGGTCATGCAGCGCTCCTTGGTCTTGGCGACAAACTCCTTGACGACCTTGAAGTTGACGTCGGCCTCGAGCAGCGCCATGCGAATGTCGCGCATGGCCGAGGTGATATCGGCCTCGGTCAATTTACCCTTGCCGCGCAGGCGGTCAAATGTGTCGTTGAGGCGATCGCTCAGAGAATCAAACACTAGTCACTCCTTAATTGGACTCGCCCACCAGGGCGCGGCAGAAATCTTTGGCATTGAACTCTTGCAGGTCATCGACCTGCTCGCCCACGCCGATGCGCAGGATCGGGAGCTTGAGCTTCTCGGCCACAGCCATGGCGATGCCACCCTTAGCCGTGCCGTCGAGCTTAGTCATGATAATACCGTCCAGGCCCAGCGCCTCGTTAAACTCGAGCGCCTGGTTCAGACCGTTTTGGCCTGTTGCGGCATCGATTACGAGGACGACCGAGACGGGCATGGGGCCGGCGGCCATATTGGCGGCGCGCTTACGCGTCACGTTGACCACCTTGGCAAGCTCGCGCATGAGCTCGGGGCTCGTGTGCAGACGACCGGCGGTGTCGATAAGTACCAGGTCGCTGCCGCGCTTGTCGGCCTCGTCGAGCACGTCGTAGCAAACGCTCGCCGGGTCGGAGCCGCGGTCGCGCTTGATGACGGGGACACCGGCGCGCTGGCCCCACACATCGAGTTGCTCGATGGCGGCGGCGCGGAAGGTGTCGGCTGAGCCGATCACGACGTTCTTGCCGCGGGCAGACATGGCGCTCGCGATCTTGCCGACCGTCGTGGTCTTGCCGGCACCGTTAATGCCCACAAACAGCACGCAACTCGGCGTGTCGGCGAACGGATCGCGCTCGACGGGCACAAAATGCTGCTCGAGCTGCTCGGCCAGGGCGCGACGGAGCTGCGGGGCGGTCTTAAGGTTCTTCTTGGCCGCGGCATCGCGCAGGTCATCGGACACCTGGATCGCGACCTCGGCACCCATGTCACCCATGACGAGGGTGTCCTCTAGGTCCTCCCAAAAATCCTCGTCGACCTCGCCGCCAAAGTAGAAGACCTCGTTGAGGGCCTCGCGGCTGCGCTCAAGTCCGCGCGAGAGAGCATCAAAGAATCCCATTATGCATTCACGACCTTTCCGGTTTCGCGATCGAGTTTTTGCGAGACGACGCGACTGACGCCGTCAGCTTGCATCGAGACGCCATAGAGAACGTCAGCGTCCTCCATAGTACGGCGCTGATGTGAAATGACCAAGAGCTGCGTATCGGAACGCAGTACATCAAGGGCGCCGATGAGCTTGGACAGGTTGGCGTCATCGAGTGCCGCCTCGACCTCGTCCAGCACATAGAACGGCACCGTGCGCGTGCGATACACGGCAAAAAGCAGGGCGAGCGCCGTCAGGCTCTTCTCGCCGCCCGACATGAGCATCATCTTGGTAATGCGCTTGCCGCGCGGCTGCGCCACGACCTCGATGCCCGTCTCGGCCGGATGCTCAGGGTCGGTCATCTCCAGATGCGCCTGACCGCCCGGGAACAGCATGGCGAAGATCTCGCGGAAGTTCGCATCGACCTTCTCGAAGGTCACCAGGAAGGCTTTACGCATCTTACGGTCGATGGCCACGGTAATCTTGGTGAGCGCCTTGCGCGCGCTCTCCAGATCGGCCAGCTGCTCCTCGATATAATCGGCGCGGCGCTTGAGCTGCTCGTACTCCTCCATGGCAACCTGGTTCACAGGGCCCAGATTGTTGATCTGACGCACGAGTTGGTTGAGCTCGCGCTCGGCGGCGTCGCGGTCGGTGGGCGCAGGAAGCATGAGCGCTTCCTCGAGCACCGTGGTGCCATCGGCGGTAATGGCCTTGATGGCCGCCTCTACCTGCACCTCGAGCTTGCCGCGTGCGACCTTGAACTCATTTTGCGTCGCCGTAGCGGCATCGACCCGCTCCTTGGCGCGGGAGACCTCGGCCTTGGCATCCTCGATGGTCTTCTTAAGCGAGGCCGAGTCCGCCTCCTCGAGCGAAGCCTGGTCACGCAGACGCGCGGCCCAATCCGACGCGCGCTCCAGCAGGGCCGAATAGCGCTCGTGCATGGGGTCGACGCGCAGGCGCAGCAGTTCAAGCGAGCGCGAGGCCTGGCGTGTTCCGCGGATACGGCGGTCGATGCCCTCCAGGCGATGCTCCAGGTCGGGCACACGGCCCCTCAGCGAACGCAGACGCTCGCTCGTCTGGGCCAGACGCACCTTGGCATCGGCGAGCTTGCCGGCTGCCTCGGAATCGTCACGACGCACGCGATCGAGCTCGTCGTTGGCTTCGGCAATCTGGAGACCCAGGTCGCTTGCCTGCGCA
>UQUD01000135.1 GCA_900544225.1 uncultured Collinsella sp. | reverse complement strand
GCGCAAGGAGCTCGCGTGGCTGAGCCGCGGCGCTCAGGCGCGCTCCACCAAGCCCAAGTTTCGCGTGGACGCCGCTCGCGAGCTGATTGCCGATGTGCCGCCCGTGCGTGACGAGCTGGAGCTCAAGCGCCTGGCCGTGAGCCGCCTGGGCAAGCAGGTTATCGATGTGGTCGACGTGGACGCCGGCTATGCGGATGCCGATGGCGCGCCCAAGCAGGTACTTTCCGACGTGACCTGGCTCATCGGAGCGGGCGACCGCTATGGACTTTTGGGCGAGAACGGCGCTGGTAAGTCGACGCTGCTCGACGTGATTCAGGGCAAGATTGAGCCCACGCGCGGCCGCGTGAAGATTGGCCAGACGGTGCGCTTTGGCGTGCTGTCGCAGCAGCTCGAGGAGCTCGAGCCCTACATGGGCGACACGATCCGCGAGGTTCTCGGCAACTATAAGAAGTACTACGTCATCGACGGCAAGGAGACTTCGCCCGAGAAGCTCTGCGAACGCCTGGGCTTTACGACCCAGCAGCTCTGGAGCCGCATCGGCGATCTTTCGGGCGGCCAGCGCCGTCGCCTGTCGCTGTTGCTGACGATCCTGGACGAGCCCAACGTGCTTATCCTGGACGAGCCTGGTAACGACCTGGATACCGACATGCTCGCGATTGTCGAGGATTTGCTGGACGGTTGGCCCGGCACGCTGATCCTGGTGACGCACGACCGCTTCTTGATGGAGCGCGTGACCGACCAGCAGTGGGCGCTGCTCGACGGCCACCTGACGCATATGCCCGGCGGCGTCGACCAGTACCTACGCCTGTGCAACGCCACCGCCGAGGGTGAGCCCGTGGGTGCGCCGAGCGCCAAGACCGGCACGTTTGACACCGGTGCCGCGGCAACTGCGGCCGAAAAGCCCAAGTCGAGCGGCCAGCCCAATGGTCTTTCCAACGCCGAGCGCCAGAAGCTCCGCCGCGAGGTGAGCTCGCTTGAGCGCAAAATGGAGACGCAGCGCGCTCGCGTGGAGGAGGCCGAGGCCGCGATGGCCCAGGTCGACCCCACCAACTACACGGCGCTGGGCGAGCAGCAGGCAAAGATTGACGAGGCTCACGCCGCCATGGACGAGCTGGAGATGGCGTGGCTCGAGGCGAGCGAGAAGCTCGAGGGCGAGGAGTAGGCAAGGATGATCAAGGCCGCATTTTTCGATATCGACGGCACGTTGCTGAGCTTTAAGACCCATCGGATTCCGGCGTCGGCGCAGCAGGTGCTCGACAGCTTTCGCGAGCAGGGGATTGCGTGCATAATCGCCACGGGTCGCCCGACCTACCAGATGCCGGATTGGCTGTTCGACTTGGGTTGGGATGCGTACATTACGCTTTCGGGTCAGCACTGTTTTGATGCCAAGGGCGTTTATCGCAGCTGCCCGATCGATCCGGACGACGTTGCGGTGATTGTGGACCAGGTGGCGCAGGGACGCTACGACTCACTGTGCATGCAGGGCGAGAATTCGTTTGTGAACCGTCTGTCCAAGCGCGTGGTGGCGGCTGCCGACAATGCCGGAATCTCGTATCACGAGGAGCCTTTTGAGCATGCTTTCGATGCACCGGTTTACCAGTTCTGTGCCTTTGTGGACCCGGCCGACCAGGGCATAGTTACCGATGTCCTGTCGCATTCTACAACCACGCGCTGGTGCGACCTGTTCTGCGACATTATTCCGGCCAACGGCGGCAAGGACCTGGGCGTGGCGGCGACGCTGGAGCGCCTGGGCATCGACGCGAGCGAGGCGATTGCCTTTGGCGATGGCGAGAACGACCTGTCGATGTTTTCCGCCGTGGGCACAAGTGTGGCCATGGGCAACGCGCAGGATACCGTGAAGGCCGCGGCGACCTACGTAACGACCGCCGTGGACGATGACGGCATCTACAACGCCGCGAAGCACTTTGGCCTGTTATAGCTGCGGCTCGGCACTTGGGGACGCTCCTTTTCTGCCGGCAGCTGGGGACACTCCCTGCGCGTTGCGTGTCGTGTCGCCCTGCTTGCTCCGCGCATTTTGTGAAACACGGTTAACTTTTTAGACAATGTAGTAAGACATGGGCAACTTTTGCGGTAAAGTAATTCAAGCAAAAGTATCCAAAGGCTAACTAGAAGCCATCGCGAAAGGCGGCCCATGGCCCTGCGTGAATCTGGAGAAGACTATCTCGAATCTATTTATGTGCTCTCGGAGCGCCAGGGCATCGTTCGGTCAATTGACGTCGCCGAATACCTGGGCGTAACCAAGGCAAGTGTCTCTAAAGCCATGGCGACGCTGGAAAGCAACGGCTATGTCGAAATGGGAAAACGAGATGTTCATCTGACGGAACGCGGTATTGAGGTTGCCCGTCAAATGTGGGAGCGCCATTGCTTTTTTGTGGGGCTGCTAGAGGACGCAGGTGTAGCGCCCGAGGTTGCCTCGCAAGAGGGCTGCCACATGGAGCATTGCCTGAGCGAGGAGAGCTTTGAGAAGCTAAGATCGATGTTGGGGCGGGAAGATGTGGCGGGCCCAGCAACGGAAGCCTAATTGATCCCCAGTAGCGCGGAGTTCGCGCAAAGCGCGAACCAGCGACCGGGACCAGTAGCCCCACCAACAAAGTTCAATTCAGACAGGGAACCCCGCTAGCAAGCGATGCCCAAGAACCACCAGCAACGTCACCGCAGGCCGGGGTCGGGCTTGGTTTTGAAAACATTCCGCAGACCAGAAGTGCCCCCGTTCGTAGCTCCGAAGGAGCAGAACGGGGGCGCTTCATTGGTCGAGGACGTTTTCAAAACCAAGCCCGACCCCGGCCGGAGGGACCACGAGTGCTACAGGTTCTTGACACCCATCGCGCGCATGGCGTTCAGGATGGCGATGATCGCCACGCCCACGTCGCCAAAGACGGCAAGCCACATGTTGGCGATGCCGAGCGCCGCGAGCACCAGGATCAGCAGCTTAATGCCCAGCGCAAAGATGATGTTCTGCCAAACAATCGTCATGGTCTTGCGCGCCACGCGGATCGCGCGGGAGATGTTGGACGGCTTGTCGTCCATCAGCACCACGTCGGCAGCTTCAATTGCGGCGTCCGAGCCCATGGCGCCCATGGCGATTCCGACGTCGGCGCGCGTGAGCACGGGTGCGTCGTTGATGCCGTCACCGACAAAGGCGAGCTTGCCCTTGCCGCTCTCGGTTGCAAGCAGCGCCTCGACACGCTCGACCTTGTCGCCTGGCAGGAGCTGCGCGTGGAACTCGTCGAGCCCCAGCTGCTTGGCCACAGACGCTGCAACCTCCTCGCGGTCGCCCGTGAGCATGACGGTGCGTTTGACGCCGGCAGCGTGCAAGTCGCGAATAGCCTGCTCGGCATCGGCCTTTATGGTGTCGGCAATTACGATATGGCCGGCGTACGTGTCATCGACCAGCACATGGAGGATCGTACCGACGACCTCGCAATTGGGAGCGTCGATACCGGCCGCAGCAAGCATCTTGGCGTTGCCGACGACGACGCGCTTGCCGTCGATGGTTGCCGTGAAACCGTGACCCGCGACATTGGCGGAGTCGCTCACGCGATTCTGGTCGAGCTCACCCTGGTAGGCGGCACGTATGGACCGTGCGATGGGGTGATCGGAAAACGACTCGGCAAGGGCCGCGACTTCGAGCAGCGACTGCTCGGTATAACCTGCCTCGGGGTGTACCGCCACGACCGAAAACGTGCCGTTGGTGAGCGTGCCGGTCTTGTCAAAGACGACGGTGTCCACTTCGGCGAGCGTCTCGAGGTAGTTGGAGCCCTTGATGAGGACGCCCAGCTTGGATGCGCCGCCGATGCCGCCAAAGAAGCTCAGCGGGACGCTGATCACGAGCGCGCACGGGCAGCTGACGACCAGGAAGGTCAGGCCGCGCAGGATCCAGTCGGACCAGGCGCCGGTGACCAAGCCGCCGCCGAGCGCGAGTACCGCGGCCGCGCC
>UQUD01000134.1 GCA_900544225.1 uncultured Collinsella sp. | reverse complement strand
GGGCTCCTATCTTTTTAGTGCCCTCGGATTGGGTCATAGTGTCTGTCGTTGCCAAGGCATCGGCGTTGCCTTGGCCGTCAATAGTCATTGGGTTCTTAAACGACTACCCAACGGCTATTGCGCACATGGGTCGCATGACAGTCGTCTCTTTTATGTTTCCTTTAGCCGTCGCTGCCTAGGATGGGAGTTAGTCGGCAGGAAGGGAGCGTCTATATGGACGACGCGAGCGAGCGTGCAATCGAAGAGGACATGCTCGATCAGTTCAATTACTTTGACGATGAGGATGAGGAGCTAATCGATCGTCGCGAGCCAGCATCGCTTGACTCATTTGATCTGGTCGATGAAGAGCCCGACGAGGACGAGGGCGAATCGGCGGAGCCCCCACGGTCTTCGCGCCTTGACTCGCTGCTTTCGAGAGCCCCCCTACACCACGGTGTCCGTGCCGGCGCGCTCCATATGAAAACTGACTGGCACCAGATCGTGACGGCAGGCGATGAACTTGCCGTCGATGCGCCGCTCACCGATAAGTCATCCATTATCTGCCGCACCGGCATGCTTATGCTGGCAAGCGGAACAGGCGCCTGGCGCGTGCGCGATACCATGAATCGTGTTGCCGCTGTACTCGGCGTCACGATTCACATCGACCTGAGTCTCCTGTCGTTTGAGTGCACCTGCATCGAAGATGGCCACTGCTTTAACGAGGTCGTCAGCCTACCCACAACGGGGGTCAATACTCATCGCATTTGGATGATGGAGAGCTTCTTAAAGGAAATCGAGACATACGGCCGCCGGTTTACCGTGCACGAATACCACGAGATGCTCAAGACCGTTGAGAGCTCAAAGCCCGATTACGCTCCCTGGCAACAGGGCCTTGCGGCAGCCTGTGCTTGCGGCGCCTTCGTCTTTTTGCTCGGCGGCGGCCCTATCGAGATGGCCTGCGCATTCGTAGGCGCTGGTGTCGGCAACTTTGCTCGCTCCCATATTCTCAAGCAGGGTCTTGGCCAGTTTAGCGCGCTGACGACTGGTGTTGCGCTCGCTTGCGTTTCGTATCTGCTGGCATTGCTCGGCCTTGGCCAGGTCATTCCAGGGGCAATGTCGCACCAAGAAGGCTATATTGGCGCCATGCTCTTTGTGATTCCCGGCTTTCCCCTCATTACGGCAGGCCTCGACATCGCTAAGCTCGACATGCGAAGCGGCATCGAGCGTCTTTCGTATGCTGTGTCAATTATTGTGATGGCGACCCTCGTAGGTTGGATGGTTGCCGAATGTGTGGGACTGGCGCCGGATGACTTCGCCCCGCTCGGCCTCTCACCGTTGGCTCTTACGCTCTTGCGCATTCTGATGAGCTTTATCGGCGTATTTGGCTTCTCGGTTATGTTCAACAGTCCGGTAAAGATGGCAGCGGCGGCAGGGCTCATCGGCGCCGTGTCTAATACCTTGCGCCTTACGCTCGTCGATGCGCCGACGATACTTCCTTTCCTGGGCCTGAGCGCAGGTATGCCTCCCGAGGCAGCAGCGTTTATCGGCGCACTGGTATCGGGGCTGCTCGCGAGCTTAGCCGAAATCAAGCTCACCTACCCGCGTATCGCCCTCACGGTGCCATCAATTGTCATTATGGTGCCTGGCTTGTATCTGTATCGCTCGATGTATTACATGTGCACCTTCGATACGGTCAATATGCTCGGCTGGTTTGTGCGTGCAGTGCTCATCGTGGCGTTTTTGCCCGTTGGTCTGGGTGTGGCGCGTACGCTCACCGACCCTCGCTGGCGCCACACCAGCTAATTGGTGCAAGGGAGGCAGGTCACTTTGCACCAAATGAGTTGCGGTGAAATAGGGACTGAATTGCTGCTTAAAGGGTCAAAACAGTCCGTATTCCACCGCAACTTATGGTGTCGGGGATTATTGGTGCCCTGCATCTCCATAAACTCAACGCTTACGAAGCGCGCGCCATTCGTGTTAGGGTAGTTCCACCACATAAGTAGTCGCAGACGCACGTATCACGGGCGGGCGAGATGAAGTCCCAACAGCTCCATCTTGCCCGCCCATTTTTGTTGCGTGGTGCCGCGGCGTAACACAGAAAGGACCATGCCCTTTATGCCTATCAACAAACGAGAGAGCCTGCTGTTCACCTTTATCATGTGCTTTTGCATGGTGCTCTGGATGAGCATCTACAACGTTGCCCTGCAGCATGGGGCCATCAACGGCGAGGTTGTTGCCGCCGCGTGGCTCGGCTTCCCCGTTGCCTACGTTTTTGCCATGTGCTGCGACTGGTTTGTTGCCAGCCCCCTTGCCAAGGGTTTCGCTTTTAAATTCCTGGTCACGCCGGGTAAGAGCTCACCGCTTGCCATGACGCTTGCCGTCAGCTCCTGCATGGTCGTTCCCATGGTCATCATCATGTCGCTCTACGGCGCGTGCGAAGGCCTGTTCCATTTGCCCGGCGGCCCGCTTGCCAATTTGCAGGCCCTGCCGATGATGTGGCTCGTCAACATTCCGCGCAACTTTATCATGGCCCTGCCCTGGAACCTGCTGGTGGCTGGTCCGGTTGCTCGCTTTGTCTTCCGTCGCGCCTTCCCCATGGGCACGGTCTTTGCCGAGCCACACATGGAGCTCGTGCACATGCCGGGTGCTCCCGCTGCCGATGCCTTCAATGACGTTGCCGAGAGCATGGACGCCGAGCCTGCCTGCTAGGCAACAGCCTCTAACCTAGAGCGTCCGCCGCACCCGGCGATTCCTTTTTTGTAGACGTTGTCGTATAGCTGCATGCGGAAAAGGCTCCAACGGTTAACATATACTCCATATGGGTAAAGAGACCAAAGCGCCGCCACGAGTGGCGCTTTGCGTTTGAAAAACTAGCTCGTCTAAGAGGAACTAGCATGTTAGACCGTTTTACCGATCGCGCGCGCAAGGTCATGTCCATGGCCAAGCAAGAGGCGCTCGATCTTCATTCAAATAAGGTGGGTACCGAGCATCTGCTGCTCGCGCTCGCCAAGGAGGACGAGGGCATTGCCGCCGAGGCGCTGCGCTCGCTCGATATCTCCTACGATGACATCATGGATACACTCAAAGAGGTCCAGACTACCGTTCCCGAGCCCAGCGAGGAGACCGAGGCCGCTAAGCTCGCCTTTACGCCGCTCGTCATCAGCGTGATGGAGCGCTCCTTCCGCGTGGCACGCGAGAACAACCAGACCTATGTGTCGACCGAGCACCTGCTCATCGGTATCGTCGAAGAGGGCAACGGCATGGCCATGGATATTCTCATGCGCCTGGGTGTGTCGTCTGCTTCTATCAAAAAGGCCATCGAAAAGCTTACCGCCAAGGATCAGGATAAGAAGCGTCCGCTCGCCGGCGCCGGTGCCGGGCGCCCCGGTGCGGGCCTGCCGTTCTTTAGCGGTTCGGACGCCTCGCAGCAAAAGGGGGGCGGCACCGATACACTCAAGCAGTTCGCCACCAACCTTACGCAGAAAGCACGCGACGGCGAGCTCGACCCCGTGATCGGTCGCGAAAAGGAAGTCCAGCGCATGATGGAGATCCTTTCGCGCCGCACCAAGAACAACCCGCTTATCTTGGGTGACCCCGGTGTGGGCAAGACGGCCATCGTCGAGGGCCTGGCGCAGCAGATCGCCGCCGGCAACGTGCCCGAGAACCTTATGAACCAGAACATCTGGACGCTCGACCTGCCGGGTCTTGTCGCGGGCGCCAAGTATCGCGGCGAGTTTGAGGAGCGCCTCAAGAACGTGATACAGGAGGCAACCGAGGCCGACGACGTCATCCTGTTTATCGACGAGATGCACACCATCATCGGTGCCGGTTCTGCCGAGGGTTCCATCGACGCAAGCTCCATGCTCAAGCCCGTGCTCGCGCGCGGCGCCTTCCAGATCATCGGTGCCACGACGGCAGAGGAGTTCCGCAAGTACCTCACCAAGGATCCGGCCTTTGAGCGTCGCTTCCAGACCATCGATGTCGAGGAGCCGAGCGTCGAGGACACGGTCAAGATCCTGACCGCGCTCAAGCCGCGCTACGAGGAGCACCACCATGTGCGTTACACACAGGGTGCTATCGAGGCCGCCGCGAACCTCTCCAACCGCTACATTCAGGACCGCTTCCTGCCCGATAAGGCCATCGACCTCATCGACGAGGCCGGTGCCCGCGCCCG
>UQUD01000133.1 GCA_900544225.1 uncultured Collinsella sp. | reverse complement strand
CCTGGGGTGACTGCGGGGCCGTGACGGCAGCTGCGGCGCGCTGCGCCTGCCGCCTGAGGTGACTTTGGGGTTGGGGTGAATCGGGGTCTAATACTTTTCCCGAGAAGTGAACGACCTTATTTTGACCCCTGAAGCATAGGCATATTTTGACCGCTATTTCCTGCGGTTTTGCTGTGCGAATCCTGCGGTTTTGCGGTCTAAAGGTGTGGATGCTCCGGGGCTTCGTTTTTACTCGTTCACTTCCCGGGAAAAGTATTAGAGCTCAGCTGGTATGGGTACCGCTTTGGCGTCGAGCCCCCGCGTCATCTTCGCTTGATTGGGAAAAGCGGTCTCACTTAAACAATTACGAGCCTGCCCGGGCGTATCAGACAGGTTGTCTGCACAATTCGCGGTATTATGGTGCGGAGTTTTGAAAGGAGCCGCTGGTGGTCACGACGACGTTTGCCTCGCCTTTGGGCGAAATCATGCTTGTCGCTGATGGCCGCGGTCTGACGGGACTTTGGTTTGAGGGGCAGGAGCACTTTGGCTCTACGCTTCTCCGGGAAGACTCCGAACATGTTGAAGGCGCCGATGCGGTCTCCGGTATTGGTGGCATGTCTTCGGTGAGTCCGGCAAATGGCGCGGCTTCTTCGGTGCTTGAGCGTTCCTGGGCTTGGCTGAATGCTTATTTTGCAGGGCAGGAACCTCGGTTTACGCCGCCGTTGCATATGATTGGTACGGCGTTTCAGCGCGAGGTTTGGTTTGAGCTGCTTTCTATTCCGCGTGGCGAGGTCACTACGTATGGCGAGATCGCCCAGCGTGTTGCCGCTCGACATCGTGCGCCGGGAAACGAGGCTCCCGTTGTGTCCCCGCGTGCCGTGGGGGCTGCGGTTGCACGCAATCCCATTTCGATTATCGTGCCGTGCCATCGCGTGGTTGCCGCCGACGGCTCGCTCAACGGATATGCCGGCGGGCTTGACCGCAAGGAGTGGCTGCTTCGGCTTGAGGGCGCGTACGAGGAATAACGCCAGGGCACTTTGCATGACGAAGGTGCCGCGAAGGGACGAGTCGCTGTCCTTTCGCGGCGCCTTTTGTTTAGCGGCGGGAAACCCCTATTGCTCTTGCAGGTCGTAGACGGTTGTGTTGCCGATGGTCTGGGCCGTGTAGTTTTGAGCGACCCATTCGGCGATCTCGCTTGCAGCGCTCGAGCCGCCCATCTGCGTGCCGCCCATACCGCCACCCATGCCGCCGCTTGCGATGTAGTAGCGGATGAGGCCTTGGGCAACGTAGACCTTGAACTCATCGAGCGTGGGCGCGGGATCCGATCCGTTAAAGCCACCGATGGCCATGACGGGAAGCTCGCTTGCCAGCTGGTAGCTCGCGGCGTTTTGCGATCCCGTGGTCGCTGCTGCCCAGCGGTAACCGCTGGCATTTTGTGTGAGCAGCTCGACCAGGCTATCGTTGGCGGACGTGCCGCCGAGCAGGCTGGATCCGCCGTCAGGCGTAGCTCCGTTGCCACCGGGGCCGCCACCGCTCATGCTGTCACCGGGTCCTGCCGTGACAATCGAGCCAGTGTGCCCGGTCGAAATCGTGCAGGTGGTCCAAACAATCGGCCCAGCTAAGAGGGCAACGATGCCGATCGTCGCAACGCCGCGGGCGCCGTGTTTCAGAGTCAAAGGCCATGTCGTAGGCAGGCAATCCTGCATCCAAAAGCCGATGATGCAGAGTGCAAGTCCTGCCACCACGCCAATCACGCCGATGCAGACGCCCAGCCGGACAAAGCTGCCGGAGCGTAATATCAGCGCCATATCCCAGGAGCTCGTTATGGCAATCAGAAGCCCCGTGATGTTCGGCATCCAGGAATGATTACGAAGCTCAAGCAGGCTGGCGCCGCATATGGCGACCAGTACCGCGATGGCGGGGGAGAGCGCCGCGGTGTAGTAGGCGTGGAAGATGCCGGCCATAAAACTAAAGACGAGCCATGTCACGACAAGCCAGGCGCCAAAGATGACAACCTGAGCGCGGCGGATGTGTGCAACGGTGTCCAGACCGGCCTCACCCCCACGTTTGTCCAGATAAAACCTGCCAAAATAAACCTGTCCCCTTTTGGCGGGCGTGGCGGCGATAAGGCCGAGAATAATGGCAGCGAAGGCGATGGGGGCGAGCCAGGTGATCTGGTCGCCAAAGTCGCTCGTCCATAGACGGAACAGGCCAGTTTCGCCCCACATGCCGCCCTGGCAGGCGCCGTTGAGCGCCTCGGACGCTCCGGGGATGACCGAGCCGGTTTCGTTGCCGGTCAGGCGCCCCAGGCCGTTGTAGCTAAAGGTAAGTTCGATAAACGAGTCGGTTTGTGAGCCGCCAAAGTAGGGGCGCGAGCCGCTCGGCACTAGCACGGTGAGCGCTACCCACCAGCCGGCGCCGACAACCATGGCACCGAGTGCCACGACAGCGTCGAGCAGGCGGCGCGGCCAAGTCGTGGGCGAAAGCAACAACATGGCCAAGCCAAAACCGGGGAGTACCAAAAGCACCTGGAACTGCTTAGTCAAAAAGCCCAGGCCGATTAGCAGGCCGGCCACGGCATACCAGCGGGTGCGCATGCGATTGCCGTGACGGTCCGCTGGCAGCTCGAGTCCGCGCAGTACGCAGGCGGCGGCGCTCAGCATAAGCAAGATGAGCAGGGCATCGGGGTTGTTAAAGCGAAACATGAGGGCCGCGACGGGCGCGGTGATAAACACGATGCCCGCCACGATGCCGCCGGCGTTGCCCCAAACGCGGCGCACGGTGGCGTACAGCAAATACGTGCACGTAACGCCCATGAGCGCCTGCGGCAGCAGAATCGCAAACGAGCTCAAGCCCAGCAGGCGCACCGAAAGCGCCATGAGCCAGATGGATGCGGGTGGTTTATCGACGGTGATGGCGTTGCCGGCATCCAAGCTGCCCCACAGGAAAGCCTCCCAGTTCTTGGAGCCCGCCTGCGCCGCGGCGCTGTAAAACTCGTTGGCGTAGCCCGAGGCGGTCAGGTTCCAAAAGAAGACGAATGTGGCTGCAAGCATGAGCAGTGCAACGGCGATCCAGTCGATTGGGCCGCGGGCGGGGGCGAGCGATGGAGCCGAGGACGCGCGCAGCTCGCGGCGAAGAGAGCGCGCCCCCTGCGAGACATGTGCTGATTGGCGAAGGGTGTCAAAGCTCATCAGGCATCCGCCGCCTGCTTGAGGGGATAACGATACGCGCTTGTCGGCGTAGCACCTGTCTGCCCCTCGCTCGCCTTGAGCCGCTTCATGCCGGCAAGGTCCTTGCGCACCGTGTCGACGATATGCACGGTCGTGCCAGGGTCCTCCTTCCAGCGCACGGCAAACTCGCAGGATGCGATGCCCATGCGTTCGGCCAGGACCAAAAGCTCGGTATCGAAGAACCATTCGTTGTCCTGGATGAGCGGCAGCAGTGTGTCTGCGGCCTCGGCAGATATCGCCTTAAATCCGCACTGTGCATCGTGAAAATGCACGCTCAGATAGCTCTGCAGCATGCGGTTATACGAGCGTGAGATAAACTCGCGTTTGACGCAGCGTTCCACACGCGACGCTGGCAGCAGACGTGAGCCAAAGCAAACGTCGGCGCGTCCGTCCAGAATGGGGCCGACAAGCTCGGGAATCTGCCGAATATCGGTGGAGAGATCGACATCCATATAGGCGCGCACGCGGGCCTTGGACGTGCTCCATGCGATTTTGAGCGCACGACCGCGACCCTTTTGGGGAATGCGGATGGCACGGAGTGTAAAGGGAAACTTGCAGCCGAGGATGCGGGCGAGTTCCCAAGTCTTGTCGCTGCTGGCGTTGTCGGCAATCACGATTTGCCAGGTAAACGACTTGGCATGAAGCGAAATCTGGCGTAGCTGATCCATCAGCAGCATGATTGAGGAGCCGAGTTCGGCCTGCTCGTTAAAGACGGGGATGACAAAGTCGCAGTCGACTTCGCGCGGCTCGCCGCAGTTGAGGATGGAAGAAGGGGAGGGCGTGCTTTGAGCTGCTTGCTCCGTCGCTGCCTTGGTTTGTGGTTGAGCGGTTGCGGGCGCGGGGCGGTTTTGCGTGGTCGCAGGTACGGCGCGGGCGTCCTGCGCGATGATGTCGGGCTTAGTCATGATCGTGCCTTTCTGTTCAGGCGGCTAGGCGGAAAGGGAAGTCTGCGAGGTGTCGGCGTCGGCACTCGTGTCCGCAGGCGCATCGCCCGGGGCGTCGGTTGAGCTGCCATCGGTCGAGCCATCGACAGAACCGCTCGCGTCGGGTGCGCCCGTGGGCGCCTGCCCACTCGGAGCGCTACTATCCGAGGCACCGTTGCCGTTGCCGGTGGCGCCATCCGGGCTCGGTG
>UQUD01000132.1 GCA_900544225.1 uncultured Collinsella sp. | reverse complement strand
CGATGAGCCACTGGCAGGCGGCGTGGAAGGCCGAGCCCAGCGCCATGGGGTTGCCGGCGGGCTCGACAGCAGCCACGTCCGCATCCGTCATCTCCGAGCCATCCGACTCCGCATCATCGCCAGCCTCGTCCATGGGCACATGTGCCTCGGCGGCACGGTCCTCGGACTCGGCATGCAGCGCCGCGGCGATTGACGAGTAGCTATACGAATCACGCATCGGATACGGACAGATGCCCATGCGCACGCCCACTGCCTGGGGATACACAAGCTCAAACGAATCAGGCTTGGGGTCGGCAGGACCGGGCACAGTTGAGCGCGCAGCATTATCAGCGACATCGACATCGGCGCGAACAAGCCTGCCCTCGGCATCCAGCGAAGCGTTAGCCTCAAACGCCTGCTCACCAAACGTAAAGTCTGCCAGCGAGATGAGCTCGTAATCGCCCGGCTTGGAGTTGTCGAACACCAAACGGTCGCTATCGAGCTGCGGCATGTCCAGACTGTCAGTCGGCAGGATGCGGCGCAGCACGTCGTAGGTCAGATCGGTCTCGACGTCGAAGGTCGGCGCCGTCACCTTGCCGCGGCTCACACCGGCATCCATCGCCAAGATCACCAGCTCGCCCGCACGCGTCATGGCAACGTAGAGCAAGCGGGCCCGTTCCTCGAGCGAAAGTCGCAGGTCATCGTTGCGCAGGCGGGCAAATGCCTCGGCGGGAGAACCCGTCGCACAGACGTCCTCCATGAGCTCCGGCGGCAGCCACAGCGACGTACCCTTGCCCTTAAACGCATGCTCAAACTGTTTTTTGACGTCGTCGCCCTTCACAAAGGTACCGTCGGCGAGCTTAACGCCGTCGAAGCGTGCCGGCAGTGCCACGACCTGCGCTCCGCCCTCGACGCGACCCATCTGTGCCGCACCCGAGGACTTACGCACGCCAAAGCACTCGGCGACCGCCACGACCGGATATTCCAGACCCTTGGACGCATGCACGGTCATGATGCGCACCGCGCCGTCGCCCTCCTCGTTGAGGGCACCCGGAGCTTCCTTGCCCGCCAAGAAGCGGTCGAAGGCGAGCGCGATGGAACGCGGAGAATTGCCGAGCTCGGCCTCTGCCTCGGCCACGGCGTCGAGCGCCTTAAGCACGTTGGCGGCAATGGCCTTGCCCTCGGGGCCGCGCTGCGCCAAGCGCACGAACCAGCCGGAGGCGTTGACCACGTCGCGCGCGATGGCGGCGAACGAATCACGTCCCACGCGACGAAGCGCGTAGCGCAGCACCTCGCGGGCACGCGTCACGAGCGGCAGGTTCTGCAAACCCGGCACATCGGAATCGCTCATGATGCCCGCATCGATGTTGCGGCGCGACGTCTCGCCCGTCTGATCGTCGAGTTTGGTCGCCAGCGTCAGGAACTCCTGAGCGCCGAGTGCAAACATCGGCGAGGCCAGCAGTGGCATGAGACCCTGCGCCGTATCGGCCGGATTGGCAAGCGCGCACACCAGGGCACGCACCGTTTGGACCTCGGCAGCCTGGGCAAAGACTGAACCTCCCGCGATAACGCAGTCGAGTCCCTGGTCGCGGAAGGCCTGCGCATAGATATCGGCGTTGGTCATGCGGCCCAGCAACAGGACCATGCTGCCCTGGGGCTGCCCCGCTTTGACGAGCGCTTGGAACCGCTCCGCAATCGCGCGAGCTTTCGCCTGCGTTCGCTCCTGCGTGCTGCCGCCGGCAACGAACAGCGCCTGGCGGCGCGACGCCTTTGCCTTGAGCTTGTCCTTGCGTTTGTCGCTCGGTTCAAGATCCAAGAACCCCTGCATCAAACCACCGGTGTCGCCGTCAAAGACGCGCGCCACGTAGCGCAGCACCTCGTCGTGGCTGCGGAAGTTGCGGACAAGCTTGACGAGCTCGCCGGCGGGGGCATCGGACGTGGCGACCGTCTCGGACGCCGTCGTCGAACCCACCTTGCGCTCCTGGCGACGGAACACCTCGACCTCGGCGCCACGGAAGCGGTAGATCGACTGCTGCGCATCGCCCACGGTGCACAGCGCGCGCTCCCCCGTGCCCGTCAGGTATCGGATCAAATCGACCTGCATCTGATCGGTATCTTGGAACTCGTCGATCATGACCATCTTAAAGCGGCCCTCATAGGCAGCTCGAATAGCCGGGTAGTCGCGCAGCGCCTCGTACGCCATGCGCAACAGATCGTTATTGTCGAGCGCGGACTGGTCGGCCTTGAGCGCGCGGTACTCCGCCTCTACGGCACGGGCAAGCTCCACCAGCGCATCGAGCGCCGGGCCGCCGCAGGCAAGCACGATATTGATAAACGCATCAGCTGCCTCGGCCTTGAGTAGCTCCACCTGCTCCTTAGGAAACGCCTTGCTCGCGCGCGGCATGCTGCACGACATCATGAGTCGCGCCGCATCCTCCATGGTTTTGCCGCTCGCCTCAAACGCGTCGATGGCGTCGAGTGCCGCCTGCGCTTTCTCGGTCGTGGCCTTGCTTGCGCCCAGCGCCGCACGATAGGCATCGGCAAGCGCCGAGGTGTCGGCCTGGCCGCGCGCCACGCACACATCGTCCATGCCGCCCGGCAGCTGGCTCGATAGCTCCAACAGGTCGCGCACCAGGCCTTTGATGGTGGTACCGGCGCCAAACGGCCCGCCCTCGCCCGCCATGGGATACCAAGCGTAGAGGGCCTTAAGCGAGGCGGCAAGCTCGGGCGCGGCATCGGGCGCCGTCGCGCGCCCCAGCACATGCTCGACAGCCTGATCCATAAGCTCATCGGTATCGGTGAGCACCGTGAACTCAGGATTGATGCCCAGCTCCAGCGCGTGCGCGCGCAGGATACGCGAGCACATGCCGTGGATGGTCGAGATCCAAGCGTCGTCGACCGTCAGGGCCTCCTCGTCCATGCCCTCTTCGATAAGCGCACGGCGTACGCGGTCGCGAATCTCGGCCGCGGCGTCTTTGGTAAAGGTAATGGCGAGCACCTGGTCCAGATGCTCGACAAACGGACCGGATTCGGGCGAGAGCGCATAGACGATGCGGCGCGTGAGGGTAAAGGTCTTGCCCGAGCCGGCACCCGCCGAGACAAACAGCGGGCGGTCGAGCGTTTTGACGACTTGCAGCTGTTGCGGCATCAAGGTCGAAAGATCCATGGTCTACACGTCCCTCCTTACAAACGTTCCTTCGTGGTTATACGAGCAGCGCGCATGCGCGGCCTGAGCCGACGTTGGGTCGACAGCGGCAACGTTGCCCGCCTCGAGCTCGCGCAGGCGCTCGGCAATGCCGGTCTCCACGCGGTCGAGCAGCGCATCGAAGTCCATGTTGCCGCCCTCGCCCGGAAAGCCCTTCTTGAGGCCCGGAATGCGGCCGTCGCCGCGCTCTTCCTCGAGCAACTCGGCACTTGCGGCACCACGCAGTGCGGGCTTGCCGCCCTTGGTCGAAAAATAGAGCGCCGCACGGGCATCTAGACCCAGCGCCCGGCGCATGGCCTGCGCGTAGATGAGTGTCTGGGTATGGGGCGGCAGCCAGCGCGGATCGTCGATGGGGGCCTCGCCCGACTCCTCGTCGCGCACCGTGGGGTCGGCGAGCTTAAACTCCTCGACACCCGAACGATGCTTGTAGTCAATCACCACAGCGCGGTTCTCGGCGTCCACATCCACGCGGTCGATGCGCCCGCCGAGCGGCCAGCCGGCATACTCGACCTGGAGCTCGTTGAACGCAAACTCCAGGTAGCGCGGCGCGAAGGGCGCGAGCGCCTCGGACTCGTAGGCGAGCACGCCCTCCAGTTGCGGCAAGATCTCGGCCACCTGGCGCTCCTCCACTGGAGAGAGCGGCACCAGCGGGCCCTCGGTACCGCGCTTGCCGGCGTGCTCGGCCAGGGTCTCGGCAAAGACCTCGTGCAGCAGCTCCTTCGCGCGCGGCAGATTCATGGGCGTCACGCGCTCCATGCCCTCCTGCGGAAGACGTGCATGCAAGTGCTCCAGCACGTCATGGACAAAGTTGCCCTTCTCCATGTTGCCAAAGCCCGCATCGATGGACTGAGGTTTGACGCGATACGAGACGAACCAGCACAGCGGGCAGGTGGAATAGGCCTCAATCTGCGAGGCGGACGTCAGGCGCGGCACGAGTGGCGCGTCCTCGCCCTCGCCATCGCGACGACGCAGGACCAAATACGGCACGGCCTCGGCGCTCAGATGCTGAGGGGCTTCACAGGTCACGCGCTCGCGCTTGAGACCTTCGCCTGCCGCGGGATCGAAGTCCCTTACGATATCGCCCTCACCCACGCACTTCGCCTTGTCGGTACCAGCGGCCTTAGCGTCGTCAGCTGCCTTGTCGGCGTCTGCGGCCTTAGCGTTGTCAGCGGCCTCGGCATGCGCCCGCAACTCGGTCCACACGGCAGCCGGATAGCACTCGCGCGCCTGGCGATCGTGCG
>UQUD01000131.1 GCA_900544225.1 uncultured Collinsella sp. | reverse complement strand
GCTGCCGATGCTGGCGGGGACGATCTGCCTCCGTTCGACGTGCCGGGTGCGGCGTCCGTGCCCAAGTCCGCTGTAGCTGCCCCCAAAGAGGAGGACGCTCCTGCGGCTCCCTGGGAGTCCAACCCCGGTGCGGGCAGCCCCTTCGGCCATCAGGGTGCAGCCCCGAGCATCCCGCAGACCGAGGACGAGGCCAAAGACCTCATCCGCAGCGTCTTCGGTCAGGCCACCATCTTCAAACCGGTGGAGTAACTGTGCGGGCGGGTACGCTGCTCAAGAAGAGATCTCTTTGTCCGGGCGCATCTGTATTTCGGACATGTGTAGTGTGGTGCCGCGTATATCGCATTCGAGCAGACAGGCGCGTGACGGTCGGCCTAGGATGCTGAGGTCGATACGATATGTCGCATGGCTGTCCGTGTATTCGACTTGCTCGGCGTTGACGGTTGCTCCGATTGTAAATAAAGAGCCCAGTTCGGCATCGACAATCTTGGAGTCCTTTATCTTGACCTTGAACTCTTGGTAGAGGGACGGGCTGTTGTAGTAAATGGTTCGGGTTCCGTCGGTGCACTCATCGGTCGCTTCCCATTTGACGACGGGCTGGTCCGAGCTGGCTATCAGTAGTTCTGCTCCAAAGGCTATGGCATGGGTGATGACAACCAGCAATGCCCAGCCGACAAAGAGATAGAGAACCACATATGCAACGGGGTGTTTTGAGCGGATGTTTTGGAGCGCGTCGGGGGCATTCATGGGGCACCTCCAAATTGCTATCTTTGACAATCAAATTTTACCATGCCGTCATGAGCGCCACCTCGAGCGGCGGTTTAGCATTTTGCTATCTAGCTGGATGCAGCAAATGCCGGGTTCCGGTTCTACAAGATTTAGCTTTCGATATTATGTAGATGCGAATTATTCAACTTTGCATAATCTTTGGACGCGGCTTGCACTCCAGGACATGTATATCGACTGGGGTAGCGTGTCCGCCCCGCTCGCTGACCTCGTGCCGTGGTACGATTTTTGAGTTTGAAAGCCCCGCCGCGTCCCGGCTGCCTTTGCAGCTCGTCGCGCGGCCGCACGTAAAGGAGCCATCATGGCCGGTATGAACATGCAGCAGATGATGAAGCAGGCCCGCAAGATGCAGGAGCAGCTTGCCGCCGCGCAGGAAAACCTCAAGTCCCAGACCGTCGATGCCTCTGCCGGCGGCGGCATGGTCAAGGTGACCGTTAACGGCGAGATGGAGCTCGTCAACCTCACCATCGACCCTGATGCGCTCGATCCCGAGGACGTCGATATGCTGCAGGACATGATCATGGCTGCCGTCAACGAGGCCGTCCGCGGCGTCAACGAGCTCGCCAACAAGCAGATGGGCGCCATCACCGGCGGCCTCAACATCCCGGGCATGCCGTTCTAAGACACGCATATATATGAGTGCCAACCATAGCCTGCAAAAACTGCTCGATGAGTTGGGCCGCCTGCCGGGCATTGGCCCCAAGTCGGCCCAGCGCATCGCCTACTACCTGCTCGAGGCCGATGCCGAGGAGGCCCGCCGCCTGGCCGAGGCCATTCTGGAGGTTAAGCAGGAAGTGCATTTTTGCAGCCGCTGCTTTAATTACGCCACCGCTGACGAGTGCTCCATTTGCCAAGACTCGATGCGCGACACCACCCGCATCTGCGTGGTGGGTGAGCCGCGCGATGTCCAGGCGATTGAGCGCACGGGCAGCTACCACGGCCTCTACCACGTGCTGGGCGGCGTGATCAGCCCCATGGACAAGATCGGTCCCGAGCAGCTGCACATCCGCGAGTTGCTGGCGCGCTTGGGCCACGAGGATATCCACGAGGTCATTATCGCCACCAACCCCAATATCGAGGGCGAGACCACGGCGAGCTACCTTGCTCGCACCATCAAGCCACTGGGCGTCGAGGTGTCGCGTCTGGCGAGCGGCCTGCCCGTGGGTGGCGACCTGGAGTATGCCGACGAGCTCACGCTCGGCCGCGCTATCGAGGCCCGTCGCGCGATCTAGGATCTAGATATCGGTCCACCGACCTCGCGTTTCCCTGCGCGTTGCACGCGGTTGCCATAATTGGCCCCATGTTTGTGCATTTGTTGTGCAACAAATGCACTTTCCATCCGCTTATCGCATGGATGCCCCTGTTCGCGTCCCGTATTTGCGCGTTCGTTGCGCAACCTTTTGTGTTCGCTGATACACTCAACTATGGGTTTGAATGAATGCGCCGCTTTCGAGCGGCGTGTTTTTGTTGGAGGAGATCGCATGCGGCCCGGGGGCACTCAGACAAAGCATGGCGCCGCGGTGCGTATGCGGCGCCGGTTGGGCCTGGCGCCTCGGGCGTGTGTGCTGCTGTCCTGTTCGCTGGCGCTGGTCGTTGCCGGCGTTTCTGCCTACGGTTTGGCTGTGCCACCTATGGTGCAAGCGCGTACCGCGCGCGAGTTGCGCGTGGGGCACAAGGCCAAAAGCGATTTGGGCACCACAACCGGATACGCCTGGGCGAGCGTAGTCACGCACGTCGTGTTTGGTGTCGACGACGCGGGCAGCGCCGAGGCGTCGGACAACGAAATCGCGCTTGCCAACGGCAAGACCATCGTGCTCACCAACACCAAGATCATCCATCACCTTTCCGATAACAGCGTTTCGACCGTCGTAAACAAGGCCGAGCAGCAAAAGGGTCAGGATACGCAGCAGTCGGGGAAACCTGGCGGCTCCGGTTCGTCTGGCTCCAGCTCCGATTCGTCGAACTCGAGCGGTGGCTCCGGTTCGGGCTCCGCCTCCGGCGGGTCTGGGGGCGACAGCTCGACGGGCGGCAACACCGGTGGCAATACAAGCTCCAGCGGCCTTTCGACCGCCGAGGAGGAAAGCATACACAGCTGGCTCGTGACCAAGTGCAATATGCTCGACGGCTATGTCTCTCGGGCAAATAGCGCGGTCTCGACCTATAACGCAACAGGCGATACCGGGCCGTGCGATAGCCTGGCCAACGATATGTTTGTCATCCGTGCCGAGTTTGGCCGGCAAACGTTTTCTCCCCACTCAAAGTGGTATCGGCAGTACGCCAACCTATGGGGCTGCTACACCAACCTGTGCCAATGGGTGGGGCATTACGGCGATGATGACATTGCGCTTAACAACTTCAACAATAGCCTGGCGGCGATCGCCCTATGACGAACGATCTCGCTTCTGCGGCAGCCCAGTCGCTCAACCGTGATCCCATGGTGGGCCTGCGCCTGGCGCGCGTCGACGGGTTTGAGCCGGCCGTCGCCCTGGGCACGGACGAGCTTCCCGCCTACCTTCGCCGTTTTACGATGCTGTTTGCCGATGACGCCACCATGCGCCGTGGTGGTATCGGCCGTGTGACGCGTGCCGTCAACGCGCAGGGCGAGGCCGTGGCGCTCAAGCAGCTCATCTTGCCAACGCGCGACGAATTTGATGACGATGTCGCCCACGAGGCGCTGGTCACCAAGTTCAAGGCGGCGTTTCGCGAGGAATATGAATGCCATCGTGCCCTTTCGGGCCTTAAGGGCTTTCCCCGCTTGTACGGGTGGGGCGAGGTCGACGGCGTGCCCGCGATTGTCATGGAGTGGGTCGAGGGCGAGACGCTCGCTCGCCTGCGCCCGCGCTTTGCCGTGGACGATGCCGGGTGTCTGTCGCCGCTCGTGGCGGCGCGCCTGGGTCGCGACCTGTTCGATCTGCTCTGCCGCATGAGCTTGGTGGGGGAGGGGTTCGTCCATCGCGACATCTCGCCGGCCAATATTATGGTGCGCACGGCGCGCCTACCGCTCGACCGACAGCTTGCCGAAGGCACGTTCGATTTGTGCCTCATCGATTTTGGCTCGTCGCTGGCGCTCGAGCCTGCCTCTGCGGTGGCGGGAACCGGCGGCAGGGAGTCCTTTACAGAGCGCTACGCCACGTTGCGTCGCGCGACGGTTGCCTACGCTCCGCCCGAGATGCTCACCGACGATATTGCCGACCTGCGCGTTTTGCGCATGTCGCCGGCAATCGACGTGTATGCCGCGGCGAGCACGGTCTATGAGCTCATCGCCGGTGTCGCGCCGTACGAAGTAGCGCCGGGCACGTCGGGTACTTCGGGCTCGCGCAAAAAGACGCGCGATATCGCCAGCCCTTATCGTCTCAAGATGGATACGCTGCCCGATTATCCCGTCGGCGCCCACGCGCCCGGCTGCGACTTGACGCAACTGCTGCGACGCGAGCCCGATGTGGCACTTGCCGCGGCCGAACAGGCTCAGCAGCTGGGGCTCGATCCAAATTCCGAGGATCTGCGCGATGCGCTGGCGTTTGTCGACGCTCAGCTGTTCGATGTGGTGATGGCCTGCCTGTCCTGCCATCAGGAAGATCGTCCCGAGCCGGCTGCGGTGGAGGCGGCGCTCTCGGCATTTTGCGACCACTATGCGCAAAATGTCGCCCGCTCGCTTCGCGCCG
>UQUD01000130.1 GCA_900544225.1 uncultured Collinsella sp. | reverse complement strand
CCAGGCCCGATTTTGCCTCTTGACAATGTCCTGCTCATATTAAAAGGAACGTCCCTAACTGCCGGTCAAAAAAACGAGCGAGGATCGTGGGGTCCTCGCTCGTTTTTTAGGCAATGTTTCGACCGCGCCGTTACTTGTCGGAGGCTACTTTCTTGGCAGTCGACTTCTTCGCGGTCGTCTTCTTGGCGGCAGTGGCTTTCTTAGCCGTCGTCTTCTTGGCCGCCGTCGTCTTCTTGGCCGTGCTCGCCTTAGTCGTGGTCTTGCGGCCGCGGGCGGGCTTCTTCTCCTTGGTCGGGCAGTCCATGTTGACGCAGATACGCCACGGGCCGCGCGCCGTGTTGACCACCACGATGGGGGCGCCGCACTCGGGGCAGGTCTCACCCGTCGCCTCGAGCTTACCGCGCGCCGGCAGAGGATAGCTTACGCCGCAGTCATCGTAGTTGGTGCAGCGGATAAAGCGCTTGCCGCTCTTCTCACTCTTGTGCGCGATCAGGTCGCCATGACGTCCGGCCTCGGCGCACACCTTGCACTCGCCCACCTTAAGGTCGGGCTCGTAGTTGGTGGGGCACGTGGGGTTCACGCAGATCTCGAAAGCCTTCTGACGGAACGGCTGGCATTTAATGCGCGGCGCGCCGCACTCGGGGCACACGGCCGCCTCGCCCTCGAGCGGACTCACCTTGACGCCGCTCGGCACCGGATAGGTCACATCGCAGTCGGGCCAGCCCATGCAGCCAATGAAGCTGCCACGGGTCTTGGCGCTCGTCTTCATAACCAGGTCCTTGCCGCACTTGGGGCAAGCTCCCACGCGCGCATCGGCCGTGACGGCGTCGCTGATGGCGTCGCCCAGCTCCTGCGTGTGCTTGAGCAGCTCGTCGAGCACGCCAGCCAGCAGCGCGCGCGAGTGCATCACGACATGCTCTTCGGTATCCTCGCCGCGCTCCACACGGGTCATGTCGCCGTCGAGCTCGCTGGTCATATCGGGGCTCGTGATGCGCGGGGCAAACTGCGACAGCGCATCGATGATGGCGATACCCAGCTGGCTCGGCTCAACGGGATCATTTTTGAGATAGCGCACGGCGTACAGGCGCTCGATGATGCTCGCGCGCGTGGACTTGGTGCCCAGGCCGCGCTTCTCCATCTCCTGCACGAGCTTGCCCTGGCTGTAGCGCGCGGGCGGCTCGGTCTGCTTGGCCTCGAGCTTAATGTCGAATACGTCGACCGTATCGCCCTGCTCAAGCGGCGGCATCTGCTCGTCGCGTTTAAGGCCATACGGGTAGGCCTCGCGGAAACCCGGGGTCACGAGCACATCGCCCGAAGCCACGAACGGCTCACCGTTCACATCGAGCTCGAGCTTGGTGTTCTCGATGGTCGCGGGACCCATGAGCGTCGCCAGGAAGCGGCGGGCGATGAGGTCGTAGAGCTTGCGCTGGCCGCCGTCGAGCGTGGACGGATCGCCCTCGCCCGTGGGATAGATAGGCGGGTGGTCGGTGGTCTCGACTTTGCCGCGCGTAGGCTTCATGGGGCCGGCAAGCACCTTTTTGCATACGGGCGCCAGCGCCGGGTTGATCTTTGCCAGGTCGCTCACCACGGCGCCCAGATCGAGCGTCGCGGGGTACACGGTATTGTCGACACGCGGGTAGCTGATGAGACCGGCCATGTAGAGGGACTCAGCGATGCGCATGGTACGCGCAGGCGAGATGCCCTCGGCCGCGGCGGCAGCCTGCAGCGAGGTGGTCGCAAACGGCGTGGGCGGCTGCTGCTTGCGCGAGCGCTTGGTCACCGCGGCGACGGTTGCCGTCTTGGCACCGTCAACGTGACCGTACGCCGTCTCAGCAGCATCCTTGTCGGTAAAGCGCGCCGTCTTGTGCGCGATCTTAAAGCGATCGTCCTCGGCAGCGCCTTGCGCGGCGCCCATGCCACGAATCTGCCAATAGTCCTCGGGCACAAACGCCATGCGCTCGCGTTCGCGCTCGACCACCAGGGCAAGCGTCGGCGTCTGCACGCGGCCGGCGGAACGCACGTTGCCAAAGCCGCCAAACTTGGCGAGCGTCAGGTAGCGCGTGAGCACCGCACCCCAAATGAGGTCGATGTGCTGACGGCTCTCGCCGGCGTCGGCCAGGTTCTGGTCGAGCGAGACGAGATTATCGAAGGCCTGCGTGATCTCGGCCTTGGTAAACGAAGAATACTGGGCGCGGGCAACCGGCAAGTCCAGCGCAACCTCGCGCACCTTGTTGAGGGCGTCCGAACCGATCAGTTCGCCCTCGCGATCGAAGTCCGTAGCGATGATGACGCTGTCGGACTTTTTGGCGAGGTTCTTAAGCGAGCGGATGAGTTCCTTCTCGGCCGGCAGCTTAATGACGGGTGCCCAGGTGAGATACGGCAGACTCTCGAGCTTCCAGCCCTTGATGGAGATGCCGTCGGCAAGAAACGGCTTGCGCTTGGTGTCGTAGGGCGGGCGTGCCAGGCCATCGGGCATGTCGGCCGGTAGCATCTCGCCGTCCTCGGTAACCGAATACCAGCCCAGCTTTTTATCAAACAGCACGCTGTCGCAAAAATCGGGCGCAAGGATGTGACCGGCCAGGCCGATGGTCACGCACTCCTCGCCCTTCCACTCAAAACGGTAGATTGCGGTGTTGTACACCTTGTCCTTTTTGGGCTTACCCGTGGACAGCCGCTCGGCAATCTGACGCGCGGCGTCATTTTTCTCGGCGATGATGAGCTTCAAAAGAGGCTCCTATCTCGTGTCTCTGCGGCTACGCCCGCCCGTATGGCGGCCGATTTACGCCCTTGCTTGCTCGATCTGCCCGATGAGCCAATCGCACCAGGCATCCATGCCCTCGCCCTTGCGCGCGCTCACGGCAAACCGCGGCGCCTGCGGATTGAGGTCATCGAGTGTCTTAGTATACCTATCCATGTCAAAATCGAAAGCCGGGGCCACGTCGACCTTATTGAGCAGCTGCGCGCCAACGTGCTGGAAGATGCCCGGGTACTTGATGGGCTTGTCGTCGCCCTCGGGCACCGAGAGAATCATGATGGACAGGTTCTCACCCAGGTCAAAGTCGACCGGGCAGACCAAGTTGCCCACGTTTTCGATAAAGATGACGTCGATGTTTTCCAGACCCACAGCCTGGTCAAACGCGTCAACGGCCTCCATGATCATGTTGCCCTCGAGGTGGCACAGGCCGCCCGTGTTGATCTGGATGGCGGGCATGCCGGCTTCCTTCATGGTGATGGCGTCGACATCCGAGGCGATATCGCCCTCGATGACGGCACAGCGCAGGCCGGCCTTGTCACGCAGGCGCTCGTTGGTGCCCAGGATCGTGGTGGTCTTGCCCGAACCGGGGCTCGACAAGACGTTGATCACATAGGTGTTTGTCTCATTAAATCGCTGACGCAGCTGATCTGCCAGGCGCTCGTTGCGCGACAGAATCGGCGACGCGATATCAATCGTTTTCTCAGCCATACTTAGCGCTCCTTACTTTGGCCCCTTTATACCCCATCACCAGATGGCTAGCGGGCTAATCGTCGGGGGTTTCGATTTCGATACTCGCGATATCGAGCTCGCGGCCGTGCAGTAGGCGCACGTTGGCACCACCACACTGGGGACAGCGACAGTGGAAGCGATCGTGGTCGAAGACCTCGCCGCAGTCCAGGCATTCACTTTGTGGGTGAATCTCCTCAACCGCGAGCTCGCAGCCCCGCGTGAGCGGGTCCTCGTCGCGAAACGTCTCCCAGGCAAAGTCGAGCGCCTCGCGCACGACCTCGGTCATATCCCCGATACGCAGCGTTACCAAAACGGCGCGCGAGGCCCCCGCCCCACGCGCCGCGCGAATCACTGTATCGAGTATGCCGTTGACAATGCCAACCTCGTGCATACCGATTTACTCCTCGTCGTCCTCATCGTCCGAGAACAGGTCCAGACGACTCACAAACAGGCCCTCCTTGCCCTCGCGCGCGGTAATGACCACACGGGCGATGGCGAGCGAAATCTCGTAGAGCGAGAGCAGGGCGCCATACATGAGACCCAGCGTAACGGGCGAGCCGTCGGGCGTGATCACAGCCGAACCCACGAGCAGGCCAACGTATACATAACGCCAGGCACCGCGGAAAGCAGCGTAGGACACGATGTGGAAGACGGACAGATAGAAGATGATGAGCGGCAGCTCAAACGCCACGCCAAAGCCGATCATAAAGAGCAGCTCCATGTTGACGTAGTTCTCCAGATCGGGCAGTGCCGTAGCGACGGCCGAGGTCTCGCCGATGAGCCACTCAAAGCCCGCAGGAATGATGATGAAGTAGCAGAAGATGGCACCCAGGAAGAACAGCACCGTCGAGGCGAGCACCGTGGGCACGACCCACTTGCGCTCGTTGGGGCGAAGCGCCGGCAGGAAAAACGCCAGAATCTGCCAGATGATCATGGGCGTGCACATGACCACGGCCATCTTGATGGCCAGCGAGAAGCGCAAGCCAAAGCCGCCGAGCGTGGTAGTGATGTAGAACTTACCGTCCGGCACAAAGGAGCGGATGGGATCTTCCAGGATGTCGAGCACCACAGGCGTGGCG
>UQUD01000129.1 GCA_900544225.1 uncultured Collinsella sp. | reverse complement strand
GCCCCGGCCGGGTCCGGGCACCCTTCGGCCTCCCGCCGGCCTTCGGCGCGCCCGTACCCCCTGTCGCAAAGCTCTGCTGCAAGAGTCCTCAGCGTGGCGTCGTGCCTGACTCTCCCGTCCATAAAGAAGCCCCCATTTTTAATGTTCAAGAAATGAGGGGGCGGTTCAATTTCGGGACGGGGATTAAATAATCATTCGGTGCAAATTGATTATTTAATCCCCGTCCCAGAAAAATCATCGGGCATGGCCTTGGGCAAACAGTCTAGTTGCGCTTGAGGTGGACGACGGTTTCGCAGTGGAAGGTTTGCGGGAACAGATCGACCGGTGTGATCTTGACGGGGGAGAAGGTGCCTTCCTCGACAAAGCGCTTGAGATCGCGCGCCAGGGTGGCAGGGTCGCAGCTCACATAGGCGACATCGCGGGCACTCGTGCTGGCGATAAGGCCGATCGCCTCGGGGGCGAGGCCTGCGCGCGGCGGGTCGACCACCAAGATGTCGGCATCCTGGTCGGGGAACTCGCGCACCGCGTCTCCGCCAATGACGTCGACGTTATCAAGCTTGTTGATTTCCAGGTTACGGCGTAGATCGCGCACGGCGGGGCCGTAGGCCTCGACGGCAGCGACAAAGTCGCAGCGGCGGGCGAGCGGCAGGGTAAAGGTGCCGGCACCGCAGTACAGGTCCACGGCAAGCTCGTCTTCCTGCGGGTCGAGCGCTTCCATGACAAGATCGATCAAAATCTCGGCACCCTTGGTGTTGACCTGGAAAAAAGACGGGGCAGACAAGCGCATCTGATCCTCGGCGATATTCTCGGTCCATGAGCCCTCTCCGGCGAGCATTTCGACCTTGGAGACACGGCGGGCCTTCTTTTCGCCCTTGCTCATCACGCGTACGATGCTCGTAGGATGAGCGGCGTCCGCCAGCACGCGGGAGACCTGCGAGCGCGGAAAAGAGCCTGTGGGCGTCCAGAGTGCGACCTCGAGTGCCTTGGTGCGGCGCGATGCGCGAATGCCCACGCGTTCGAGCCCCAAGTCATGGCTGCCGCTTAGATAGTTGAGTGCGCCGACGACCGATTTGAGTGCCTTCGGGAAGCGCTTATCGAACAGCGGACACATATCGACGGTCACGATTTTGCTGGGGTCGACACCGTGCATGCCAAGGCGCACGCGACCGTTGACGACGGTCGGTTCGAGCTCGATTTTATTGCGGTAGCCCCAGTCGTCCTTGGTGTGGCAGATGGGCTGTACCAACTCATCTGCCAGCTCAGGAGCGAACTTGCCGATGCGCTCGAGCGTGGAGCGCAGGTTTTGCTCCTTGGCGGCGAGCTGTGCCGTGCGTGAGAGATTGCCCCACGAGCAGCCGCCGCAGATGCCCACGAAGGGGCAGGGAGGCTGAATGCGATTGGGGCTTGGCTCCAGAATCTCGGTGGTGCGGGCGCGCATGAATGACTTGCCGTCCTGTACGACCTCGGCCTCGACGGTGTCGCCTGCCACGGCACCCTGCACAAAGACGGCCTTGCCGTTGTCGGCGTGCGCCAGCCCGTCGGCGCCGTAGGTCATCGATTCTATTGTGAGCTTCATATTCCTGCCTGTCATTCGCGTTGTTGTTCGCACCATGGTAGCAGGGAAAAGCGCCCCGCATCCGAGGCTTTCCTCAAATGCGGGGCGCTTCTACAAACTGCTTCTACAAACGACTATTTCGTCTTGCCGGTAATGAGCGTCTTAAGACCCAGGCCGATCAGACCCAGGCCCATGCGCACGCGGCCGGGGCGATGGCGCTCGATGGCCTTGGTCTTGCCAGCGGGCTTATCGCGACGGGCGCTCGTCTCGGGTGCGGGCTTGGTGACCTGCGGATTGGGCTGAGGTGCAGGTGCAGGCTCGGGCTCAATGACGGTCGCCTGGACCTCTTGGACCTTGGGTGCTACTGGCTGCGGCTCGGCCTCGGAGGCAGGTTCCGCCTCAATGACGGGCCCGGGCGCGGCCTCGGCGTTGCGATAGGCGCGCTCCAGCAGGGCTTCCTGTGAGTTGAAGGGTTTCTCACCCTCTGCACGCTCCACGGGGACCCAGGTGCCGTCGCTCGTGAGGCTGCGGGCCTTCACGTTGTCGCGCAGCTGCATGCCCATGTACTCGTGCACCAGGGCGCGGCAGGTGGGGTCGAGCACGGGGAAGGCAATCTCCACGCGGTGCTCGGTGTTGCGCGTCATCATGTCTGCCGAGCTCAGGTAAATCATGTCCGAGTCCACGCCGAAAGCATAGACGCGCGCGTGCTCCAAAAAGCGTCCGACGATGGAGCGGACATGCACGTTCTCGGTCTTGCCCGGAACACCGGGCTTGAGGCACGAGATGCCTCGGATGATCATGTCTACGCGCACGCCGGCACACGATGCCTCGGCGATCTTGTCGATAACCTCGCGGTCGGTCAGCGAGTTGAGCTTAAAGAACACGCGGGCGGGCTCGCCGGCAAGGGCGCGCTGGATCTCGCGGTCAAGCCCGCGCATGATGAGCGGTTTCAGTCCGACGGGCGCCACACCCAGGAAGCGGTAGTCGCCGCGCAGGTTGCCCAGCGACAGGTTGCGGAAGAACAGGTTGGCGTCCTCGCCGATGCCGGGATGGGCTGTCATGAGCATAAAGTCGCTGTAGAGTTTGGCCGTCTTCTCGTTAAAGTTGCCGGTGCCCAAAAGTGTGAGGCGCGTTAGCGCCATGCCCTCGCGATAGGTGAGCTGGCAGATCTTTGAGTGGCATTTAAAGCCCTCGGAACCATAGATGACGGTGCAGCCGGCCTCTTCCAGGCGCTCGGCCCACTCGATGTTGTTCTGCTCGTCAAAGCGTGCGCGGAGCTCCATGAGCACCGTGACCTCTTTGCCGTTCTCGGCAGCATCGATCAGCGACTCGCATAGGCGGCTCTGCTTGGCCACGCGGTAGAGCGTGATGCGCAACGAGATGCACTCGGGGTCGTAGGCTGCTTCGTGCACCAGGTCCAAGAACGGGTTCATGGCCTCGTAAGGGTAGAAGAGCAGCTTGTCGTGCTGCAGCACCTGCTCGCGGATGGAGCGGGTCATGTCGATGGTGGGATTGGGCTGCGGCTTAAACGGCGTAAAGAGCAGCTCGTTGCGCAGGTGCTCGGGAATCTTGCCCTCAATGCCAAAGACGTAGCCCAGGTTGAGCGGGATATCGCAGGTAAAGACCGAGCGACGCGAAAGCTCGAGCGCCTTGCGGATAGTCTTGAGCGTCGCCTTCTCGAGCGATCCCGAGACCGCGAGCACTACCGGCTGCAGGCGCAGGCGCTTCTTGAGAATGCGCTTCATGTGCTGGCGGTAGTCCTCTTCCTCCTCGACGCCCTCGCCGTCCGGATCGATGTCAGCGTTGCGGGTGACGCGGATCAGCGCACGATCCAGCGGCTTATAGGAGCCAAAGCAGCTGTCCAGGCAGGCGAGGATGACGTCCTCGAGCAAGATGTAGGAGTAGGTGCCGGTGGGCGAGGGGATCTCGACCACGCGGTTCATCGAGGCGGGAATCTCGATAAGGCCCAGCAGGCTCTCCTCGTCGGTGGCACCGTCCAGACCACAGGCCAGATAGAGCGCGCCATTGCGCAGGTTGGGGAAGGGGTGGCGAGGATCGATGACCAGCGGCGAGATGACCGGTGACACGTAGGCCTGGAAGTAGCGGGTTACAAAGGTGCGCTCCTCGGGCGTAAGCGAATCGATGCGGGCGCGGTGAACGCCCAAGGTGTCGAGCTTGCCCTCGATGCTCTTAAAGATGGACTCCCAACGGGTAAGGAGCCCGGGCATTTCGGCCATGACAGCATCGACCTGTTCGGAGGCGGTCATATTGCTCTTGTTGTCGACAGGTTGTTTTTTGAGCTCCGCCAGATCGGACAGGCCGCCCACGCGCACCATAAGGAACTCGTCGAGGTTGGACTCGAAGATCGAGACGAACTTTAGTCGCTCGAATAACGGAACGGTTTCGTCGAAGGCTTCGTCGAGCACGCGGTTGTCAAAGCGTAGCCAGCTGAGCTCTCGGTTTTGCGTGTACGAGAAGTCGCGCGGCGGTTTGCGCAGCTTTGCGGCGGCTTGCTTCTTTTCGATTTTGCTCGGCATATGCATCTGTCCGTTCAGTCCCCACAAGGGACGGTAGCCTAACACTAATCACTATTGTCTCAATTTAGTCGACCGCTGGCACGGACGTATCGCGTGAACGGTATCTTTACCTACTTCTTACGCTGACAAGTCATAGGACTGACGTCCTGCTCGTCTGCAAGCGGTCTATATCCTCACTCAACTGGTATGTAAGTGTGAATAAGAATGATGGATAGCTGAATATCATTGAATGCAGGCGGAAACGTAAACAAACATCATTTATATACATAAAACCGATTTAGCTATGCAATTCTGAATCAAAAGTTTAGAGATGCAATTGCAAATAGTTTTTTGGAAAAAAGAGCGTTTACCTTAGAAAAGTTACTTTAGAACGCCGAAGTACATTATGGGGGAATCTCGTGCGATATACCGTTCATCGCACTTTGTTGACCGTTCGGGGGCGAGGTGGAATTGCGGGTGGAATTTGGATATAACTAGAGCTGTCAGCAAGCAGCGTCCGCTATGGAAGGGCGCTGAGAGATTCGGCCGAAAGGCCCGAAAGAAAGGTAGGAGGCCATGACGAAAGGTCTGCACGTGCCTTCCGAGA
>UQUD01000128.1 GCA_900544225.1 uncultured Collinsella sp. | reverse complement strand
ATGGAGAAGTCGAACGACAGCACCTGGGCGTCCTCGGGAGCCAGACCATCAACCAGGGCACGGAGTTCGCGCGTCAGCGGCGCGACAATACCGGCAGCCGCCAGCAGCGCATCCACGCGATCGAGCACTTCGGCCCCACCATGCAGGCGCGGCAGTTCGCTGACGGCGGCCTTAACGGCATCGGTCTCGGCGCTTGCCGCCACGCGGGCATCGAGGCCCACAAAGTCGTTGGCGTGCACGCAGCGCAGAGCCTCGGCAGCCAGCTCGCGATCCTCGCACGCCGCGAGCAGCTCCTTAAACGGGCGCACGCTACCTGCGATAATGCGCGCATCGGGCAGCGCCAACTTGCGAACGGCCTCGGCCACCAGCGAGACGATCTCGACATCGCCCGCGGTATCGCCCGCGCCGATGAGCTCAAAACCCAGCTGGGTAAATTGACGCGAACCGCCGGCATTGCGCTGGCATTCGCGAACCACCGGCGCCTCATAGCGCAGGCGCAGCGGCAAGTCGGCCGCGCGCATGCGGGTCGAGACCAAACGCACGATCGGCAACGTATTGTCGGGACGAACCACCAACAAGCGGCCGTCATCGTCAAAAAGCTTAAACGGCGTGTCCGCGATACGGCCGCCCTCCTCGAGCGAGCCCTTGTCCTCGAGCAGCGGCGTCTCAACCGGCAGATAATGATGCTCCCTAAAGCAGCCCTTCACCGTCAGCGCGATCTCCTCGCGCGCCTGAGCCTCCTCGGGCAATATGTCCCGGAATCCCCACGGTGTGGCCGTCATCTGGTGAGCCTCCTCATGCTGTGTTGCATACAGAACAAACGACCGGCATAGCTCCGCCGGTCTTTTGGGTACTTTAGCATACTAGAGTGCTTGCGGGGAAAATCCTTGTCCGCAGCTCACACCGTATTCATTTGGAAACATAGGGGCAGACGCTCAGCTAAATCTGACGATTATCTAGGCCAACCAGAAACCATATCCCGTTTTTCGTCTAAAAACTGGGATGCAGTTTCCGCTGAGGACCTTTTCCGAACTGCTTCTGCAGCGGCTGTTTTGGCTCCGGGACCGCGTCAATCGCATATCTTTATGGCGCCTTTATCCTACACATGTTGTATAACTACCAAATGTGGAATATAACAAAGAGCAAAACATAGGCTGAGCGTTATGGAGGATTGAGGTTGAAAGAGAAGCTATTTCGATGGGTCGTGAAGCACCGCAAACCCATCATCGCGTTCTATGCGGTGGCAGCACTGGTATGCCTGTTCCTGCGCCAGTTTGTAGGCGTTAACTACGACATTACGAGCTATCTGCCCGACGAAGCGGCGTCGACCGTCGCTCTGAATACCATGGGTGATGAGTTTGAGGGTGACATTCCCAACTGTCGCGTTATGGTGCCCAATGTCTCGATCGCTCAGGCGCTCAAATACAAGGACAAAATCAAAAAGGTCGACGGCGTCGAGGAGGTCCTATGGCTTGACGACGCGGCAGATATCGATCAGCCGCTTGCCACGCAAGACAAAGACACCGTTGAGACCTATTACAAAAAGAACAACGCCCTGTTTACGGTGACGGTTAATTCCGAAAAGGAGATCGAGGCAACCGACGCTATTCGAGATATCGTGGGCGACGAGGGCGCCATTACGGGCTCGGCCATGTCTAACGCGCTCGCCACCACATCGACCGAGCAGCAGATCAGCATTATCACGGTCGCTGTCATAGCGATTATCTTCGTGATTCTGGTCATCACGACTACCAGCTGGGCCGAACCCATCCTGGTGCTGCTGGGCCTGGGCGTCTCGGTGTTTATCAACTGGGGCACCAACCTCATCTTTGGCGAGATTAGCTTTGTCACCAACTCTGCGGGCTCCATTTTGCAGGTTGCCATCGCGCTGGACTTCTCGGTCTTTTTGCTGCACCGCTTTAACGAGGAGCGTGGCCGCCACGGCAGCGTTGCCGAAGACATGGTGCAGTCGTGCTGCCTGTCCTCGGTCGCCGTGTTTTCGAGCGGTTGCACGGTCTGCATCGGCTTTATCGCGCTTGCCGCCATGCAGTTTAAGATCGGCCCCGACCTTGGTCTTGCCCTTGCAAAGGGTATCGCCATCAGCCTGGTATCGGTCTTTACCTTTGTTCCTTCGATGTTCGTTCAGTTCGATGGCTTTGTGCAAAAATCGCAGCACAGGCCCTTTGTCCCGCCGCTGGGTAAGTTCGCCCGTCTGGTGCTCAAGGTCTGTATCCCCGCTGCCGTCGTGATCCTCGCCGTGGTTTACCCTGCGCGTGTGGCATCGACCTCCAGCGATATCACGTACTACTACGGCACTTCGCACATTTTTGGTTCGGATACGCGGCTTGGTCAGGATATGGACAAGGTCAAGGAGGTCTTTGGCAACTCCGATACCTACGTTGTGCTCGTTCCCCGTGGAGAGGTGAGCGAGGAGCAGGCACTCTCCAATGAGCTCAAGGCGCTCCCCGAGGTCAAGTCCATCCAGAGCTATGTTGACGTTGCGAGTCCCTATATCCCCACGGGCATGGCCGAAAAGGACACGCTCGATCTGGTGGAGGGAGAGCACTACAGCCGTTTGGTGCTCACGGTTACCGCGCCCTACGAGGGTCCGAGTACATTTAAGCTGGTCAAGAAGATTCGTTGTATCGCGGACAAACATTATCCGGGTAAGGCAATGCTCGCCGGCGAGGGCGTGAGCACCACCGACCTTAAGGACACCATCACCGTCGATAAGGGCAAGGTCGACCTCATCGCCGTCGTGGCCGTGTTCGCGGTCTTGCTGCTGGCCACCAAGTCGCTGAGCCTGCCGATCATCTTGGTGCTCGTGATTGAGACCTCGATCTGGGTCAACTTTGCTGCACCGCTCTACACCGGTATGCACGAGTTCTTCCTCGCCTACTTAATTGTGAGCTCCATCCAGCTGGGCGTTGCCGTCGACTACGGCATCCTGATTGCTGACCGCTATCGTGAGGACCGCGTGACCATGCATAAGCGCGAAGCGCTACTCGAGACCATGGAAGCTTGCACGATTCCTGTTTTGACCTCTGGATCGGTTCTGCTAATCAGTGGCTTCCTGATCCATGCGATCTCGAGCCACGGCGTGCTCAAGCAGATCGGCTGGTTCCTGGGCGTCGGCGTGAGCATCTCCCTAGTCGCCGTACTCTTTGCGCTGCCGGGTTTCCTGTATGTGCTCGATGGCCTCATCGGCAAGACCACGCTCAAAGCTCATTTTTTGCCCAAGGATGCCCAGGATCCGGTTTCGGATACCACCGAGGCATCGGCTGCGGACGGCTCCGCTCAGTAACGTTTTACAAAGCAGTTGGAAGGAATACCGCAATGCATACCCATACCACTGATACCGCTTCGAAAGAGCTCAAAGCCCAACGCGATCTTGTACGTCGTCCCCATAAGCGCATCGCTGCGCTCGCTCTTGCCGCCGGTCTGACCGTGGCCCTTACCGTTCCCGGTGCCGTTGTGTTCGCCGACGGCGTAGGGTCGACGAGCGCTGCCTCGGCTACGAGTGAACAGATGGCGACGGACTCCGATAACAGCACGCCGGGATATAAGAAAAACCAGGTCGTATACGTCAAAACCGATGCCGACGGCAATCGCACGGGTGTTTACGTGGTCAATAGCTTCGAGGCCAATAAGGGCGTCAAGATCGACGATGCCGGCACCTATAACAAAGTGACCAACCTATCGACGACTCAAAAACTAACGGACGACAGCGGGTCGGTTGCCGTTACGGGCCAGGGAGTGCAGGACTTTGTCTACCAGGGCGATCTGGACAAGAACACTCAGATGCCGTGGAACGTCACCGTGGCATACCAGCTCGATGGCCGCGATATCGACGCCAAGGATTTGGCGGGCAAGAGCGGCAAGCTCACTATGAAGCTCAAGGTCGAAAAGAATGACGACTATACCGGTGGCGATTATGCCGATAACTACCTGGTTCAGATTACCGGTCAGCTTAAGGATGCCGAGGCACACGATATTGAGGCTGAGGGCGCCACGGTTGCTGCCAACGGCTCCAACACGCAGCTTACCTACATGGTGATTCCCGGCAGCACCGGAGACTACACCATTACGACCGATGTTGAGGATTTTGAGTTTGATGGCTGGCAGATTGTCGGCGTGCCGCTGAATCTTGCCATCGATGTGGACTCGAGCAGCATGGATACGAGCCAGCTCGTGGAGCTCTCCAACGGTATTGCTACGGCCAATAGCGGTGCTGGCCAGGTTGCCGACGGTGTCAAGACGCTCGCGGCCTCGCTTGCCACGGCCAATACCGGTGCCGGCACGCTGTCCAGTGGCGCCGCTGCGCTCGCGGCGGGTACGAGTCAGCTCAACGCGCAGGTCCCCACGCTGGTCGAAGGCGTGAGCAACCTTAATGCCGGTGCCGAGGGGGTTAATGCCGGTGCCGTGCAGCTTAAGGGCGGTGCGTCCGATCTTTCGGCGGGCCTTTCCAAGCTGCAGGGGAGCGCACAGCAGATCTCGGGCGGCATAAGTGGAATTGCCGCTGGGTCCGATACGTACGTCGACGCGCTGACGCTGGGCAAGCAGGCTCAGGAGGCAAACCTTGCCAAGGCGCAGGCTGCGGCCAAGGCGGCCCAGGACGCCGTGACCGCTACGTCGGGCAACGCCTACAGCGCGCTGTACGGGCCGCAGGGTCTTACGG
>UQUD01000127.1 GCA_900544225.1 uncultured Collinsella sp. | reverse complement strand
AGGCGCTCGCGCTACCGCCGCCGGGAACCGGCTCGCGCGCGGCCAGCGCCTCGGCAAACCCACGGCAGGTCTTGTCCATCATCTCTTGGCTCATACGTATGCACCTTCAAGTCATATAGATCGGTCGGGCGGCAACCGCCGACCAACCGCATCAAACACGTAATGATGCTAAGTCTAGCCCATAAGCACATGAGCGTCAGCACACCTGGCCATCGCGGATTTCTATGACGAACGATAGGCGTCAGCGCCGCAAACATGGGACACATGGCCCACCTTTCGAGACTCCCGAATGGCACAAACTGGGGCATATCTATAAGTAAGGAACCCGTTGGGGCACGGCCGCGCAACGGCCACAAGCGATGAACGGAGGCATAAGCCGCACAGTACACAGAGACATCCGCCGCCAGCGCAATCAGTACCCCAACAGCATGCGGCGCCGTGATGTCATCGGCAGACAAGGAGGACGCCACCATGAAGAAAAAGACCCTATCGATCCTTTCCCTTTGCATCGCCCTCTTTGCCGCGTTTGCCCTTGTCGGCTGCGGCGGGAGCGCATCGGGCGGGGGCGGCAGCGCCGCTAAGAGCGAGAGCAAAGAAAAGGCCCCCGTTGCCAAGAAGACTGACTTCATTTGGTTTAAGGTCGAGATGCCCGAGGGCGTTGGCGTAAGCGACTCCGCTGGCAAGAATGCCGACAGGGTCCAGCTCACCTTCCCCGAAGACGAGAACGGTTCGGCCGATCGCTTTATCCCCGTTTGGAAAAAAGCGCTGACGGCAGAGGAATCCCACGCCGACCAGGCAGAAAAGAAAGGTGATACGTTCCAGTGGAAGGATGGCGGGTCCGTCGAGTATAACGGCAGGACGTGGCTCGTCGGAACGTACGAGGACAACAGCGGCGTCTCAACCCTTCTCTTTACCGACGTTGAGCCGGGAAGCGTCTACGTCCTCATCTCGAACTTCGATCTGCATAAGAAAGAAGCCGAGGCGCTCCTCAACTCCATCGAGTTTCCCGATGACATGGCGAAGGCAGTTGCCGAGGCACGCGAAGTCGAGATTTCGAGCATCGAGATCAAGCATTAGGGGCTCGCACGCAGCATCGCGTGCGCATTCATTAAATGATCGGACGCCCAGCCAGGGGAGGATTGGATCGGCCGGCCCTCCCCTCTTTTACGCCCGAGCATATTGCCACTTGTCGGCGCAAATCAGGCCCCCAGAATGGGACACATGGCCCACCTGAACGAGCCGCCCGCGCGTACAGTAAAGGCAGGTAATCCATGGGCGGTTACAGATCGAGGAGGACACGACCATGAAAAAGAAGGCCTTTGCGATTCTCACCCTCTGCATCAGTCTCTTTGCCGCAGTTGCCCTGGTGGGCTGCGGTGGCAGCGGCGGCGCTACCGGAAGTGGCGGTGGCGGCGGAGCAGAAAAACCAGCCGTGGATATGAGGACCGACTTCATTTGGTTTAAGGTCGAAGTCCCCGAGGGCGTCGAAATCACGGACGTCGCAGGCGATACCGCCGACAGGGCCCAGTTTAAGTTCACCGAGAGCGAGCATGCCAGCGACCGCTTCATCCCCGTCTTCGATCCTGACAAGAACGCCGATGAACTGTTTGACTACGAGGCAAAGTGGAAGGCCAACTCCGGATGGACCGAGAGCGATCCCGTTAAGTACAACGGCAAGACCTGGCGCAGCGCCTACTTTACGCACTCGGGCGGCGTGACGACCGAGTACTTCACTGACGTTGACGGCGGCAGTGTGTACGTACGTATCGACAATGTCGAGGAGCACAAGGACGCCGTCGAGACCATGATGAAGTCTCTGGAGTTTGCCGACGACATCGCCAAGGCCAAGACCGAGGCCATGGACGTCAAGCTCGAGGATATCGAGATCAAGCGCTAAGCGACTGGCGAGCACAACGGGAAACACGGACGCAGTGCAAACAAGCGACGGTATCCCAGCGCTTCGTACCCAGGGAGGGCCGGTAAGCCGACCCTCCCCATTCTTATGCCGGTAGCCGACGAACGCAGGATGCTGGGCTCCAAAACCATCCCAGACGTGATAACAGCACAAATAGACAAGTGCCCCAACACGTCCGCCCGCCGATTTATAGCGCCGCGCAGGCAATTTAAACCGGCGTCTTTAAACATCTGGGCAGTATAGTGACCAAAACAAGTGCATAACCGCACCCTGCGAACGGAGGAGATATGACCGAACACCATGCCATCAGCCGCCGAGCGTTTACGCTGGGCCTAGGGCTTGCGGCGTTGTCACCACTTGCAAGCCTGCCTGAAACCGCAGCGCCGGGCATTCCCCTGCGAACGGCATTTGCAGACAACACACCCGCACCGTCGGACAGCCTCGACAATTTCGTCATTCGCCTTCGCCCCGCGGGCTATTTTCGCACCGCGAGCGTCAACCAAGACGGCAACGTTCGCGGCAACGTCTGCCACCTGTTTAACGACGGCACGTCCAGCAAGCTCATCCTTGAGAACGTAACGACCAAGAATGACGATACAAACTGGTATGCTATCCGCACCTTGCTCAATTTCGAAGAGCATAAAAAGACGGGCTACAGCATTTGGTCGGTCGACGACGACTCGGACAAAGATGGAAAGGTCATCCACGTATGGGGCGGCGAGTATGACAACAAGCCCAGCCGCGCTTTTGCGTTCGAACGTCAATCAAACGGAACCTATATCATTCGAGACCGCACGGTCGAGAAAGAAACCGAGAAAAAAGACATTAAGTACCTGGCAATAGAATCGGACGGCAAAGACCAGGACAACAATAAGATCTGCCATAAGAGTAAGAGCATTCCGTGGGAGCTAGAACTTGTCGGTTACGACATGGGCAAGATCAATACCACAGTTAGAAGTATCGACTGGACCACGTATAGCAGCTACGTCGACGGACCATGCTGGATGAAATACGTCGACGACAACAAGTACCTCGACGAGCTGAGTATCCCGGGCACGCATGATTCGGGCACCTGCAGCGTGGACAACGACACCGAGCCCCAATCCTCACAAGCAAAGTGCCAGCAGGATTACATCCCGACGCAGTTGCTCGAAGGCATTCGCTATTTTGATATCCGACTCGGAAGGAACGACGAGAACGGCGACCCCGGTATCGACCATGGAAGATGCTACCTGCTCAAAAAAGACGGGGGCTTTATGCATCTCTCCGATGTCATCGGTTACTTCAAAACATTTTTGAACGAAAACCCGTCAGAAGCGCTCATCATGCTTGCGTCACGAGGCAACGACGAGGCTACCGACGAAAGCGTTACGACGGCTTTCGCCAAGGTTATGCACGATAATCCCGATCTGTTCTACACGTCGAGCCGAATCCCCACACTGAACGAGGTGCGCGGAAAGATCGTCCTGCTGCGTCGATTTGTACTCGCCGGCAACAGCGTAAGCAGCCACACGTGGGGCCTCGATCTCACCCAATGGGACGACAAAATCAAGGCGCATTCCGGGCAGTCGATGTGCCTCGTCCAAGACGCGCGAGGCTTTGAGACTACGGGCAATGCGGGCGACAAAGAGCCCTATTGCACCAAGGTATACGCCCAGGACCATTTTGAATGCACCGGAACCGACAAGATTAGCTGGGTCGATATGGCGCTGCGAGAGACGACCAATCTCACGCGCAACAAGGTGGACGTCGAGGACAATGATGGCGCCAAGGTACAAGTCCTGGAACGCTGCTGGTCTATCAACTACACCAGTTGCACGAATTACAAACAAGGAAGCAATCCTTTTACCGCGGCGCGAGTGGTCAACGAGCATCTGTACAAGAGCCAGTACATCAATCCCAGCGGCAGCGATAAAACAAAGTCAGATTGCCTCAAGCACGTTGGCATTATCGCGTCCGACTTTGTCGATTCGGCACTGGCCCGGAGCATCTACCAACGCAATTACGACGCGAAGCACAAGCCAACAGTTTCATGCTGCCTCCCGGACCGCATGCACATGACGTATGGAGACTCGCTGAGCGATGCCTCGCTCCAAGATGGCAAGACCGTTGGCGAGGGCCATTTCCGCCTTGTCGACAGCAGCAACGTACTCAACGTGGCCGCTTCTGGCAGCGCGTTTGCCATCGAATACGTGGATGTCGACGCCCTGGGCAACGAGACCGTTACGGAGCTGCGGGGCTCCGTGCCCATCGATATCAATCCACGCGCGCTGACGCCCCATTTTGAGGGACTCGAAGGCCTTAAGGCCGGCGAAGACGTGCGCGCCAAGATTGCGGCATCACTCGAGGGCAAGCTCGAAACCGATGCCTGCACGGCCCAGCTCGAGTTTGTGCACGACGCGAACGGCGCTCCGGGAACGGCGATGGCCGAGGGCGAGGCATTTGCCGCGGGGACGTATTGGGTGCGTGCGAAAGGCCTGTTGGGCGACGCGGCGCAAAACTACACGCTTGCCACCGACGGAGCCGCAAGCTTTACCGTAGCGGCCTCGGGCAGTGTAGGCGGCACCGGCACCGACAGCGGCCCGGGCTCCAACGCAGGCAGCGCTGATAAGAATGGTAAGGGCAACAAGGGCAAGGGCTCGGGCGGAAAACTCGCCGACACGGGCGACGGCTCCGGCATTGCCGCCGGGCTCGCCGCTGCCGCCGTGGCGACAACGGTCGCCGGTGCAGCAATGCTTGCCAGTGACCGCGAAGACAACGAAGG
>UQUD01000126.1 GCA_900544225.1 uncultured Collinsella sp. | reverse complement strand
GCATAAAGAAAGCCTCCCATTTCTCATGTCCAAGAAATGGGAGGCAGTTCAGCATGGGAGATCGGGCTTTCGAGGCTCAGTCAAACCGAACCAACGCAGTCAAACGACCAGCGCTTACATCTGCTCGGGGGCAGAAACGCCAACGAGGGTGAGCACCAGGGCGAGCGTCACGCGGACGGCGTCGCAAGCGGCCAAACGGGCGCGCGAGAGCTCAGGGTCGACGGGACGGCCCTCGCTCGGAAGGACCTGGCAGGCGGCGTAGAAGCTGTGGAAGTCGCCAGCGAGCTCCTCGGCAAAGTGCGTCAGGCGGAACGGGGCGCGATCGCGAGCACAGCTACCGATGAGGTCGGTGAGCTCGTTGAGCTTACGCGAAAGGGCAAGCTCGGTCGGGTCGGTCAGCAGCGAGTAATCGACGTTCTCGCCAATAGCCTTCTCGGCGACGGCCTTCATGCCCATCTCGGCGGCCTGCTCGGCGGTAACGTCTGCGGCACGACGCAGGATGGAGCACACGCGAGCGTGAGCGTACTGCACGTAGTACACCGGGTTGGAGTTGTCGCGCTTCTTGACGGCCTCAATGTCGAAGTCGACCATCTGGTTGGAGCTCTTGGAGATGAGCGTGTAGCGGGCGGCGTCAGAGCCGACCTCGTCGACGAGTTCCTGCAGGGTCACCATGGTGCCCTTGCGCTTGGACATACGGACGGGCTTGCCGTTGCGCAGCAGGTTGACGAGCTGGCCCAGCAGAACCTCAAACTTGCCGGGATAGCCAAGAGCGTCACAGACGCAGCGGACGCGCTCGATGTAGCCGTGGTGGTCGGCGCCCCAGATGTCGATGACGTGGTCGACGCGCTGGAACTTATCCCAGTGATAGGCAACGTCGGAGGCGAAGTAGGTGTACTCGCCATCGGACTTGATCAGGACGCGGTCCTTGTCGTCACCCAGGTCGGTGGAGCGGAACCACAGGGCACCGTCCTTGGTGTAGAGGTAGCCCATCTTGTCGAGCTTCTCAAAAGCGCGGTCGACGGCGGAGGTGCCGGCGGTCTCGCCCTCGGTGTCCTTCACGTACAGAGAGCGCTCGGAGAACCAACGATCGAAGTCGCAGTTAACGGCGTGGCAAAGGTCGCGCATGTTGTCGACCATCTTTACGTAGCCGCGCTCGCGGAAGCTCTCCATGCGCTCCTGCGGATCGGCGTTGACCCACTTATCGCCGTCGGTGCGCCAGAACTCGGCAGCCTCGTCGATGATGTAGTCGCCGCCGTAGGAGTCCTTGCCCAGAGTCTCGGCAAAGTTGTCCTGATACGGATGGGTCTCGGGATGCTCGTCGCTCTCGTCGGCAACAAAGGCGTCGCGGTCGGCGATCAGAAGCTTGTGAGCCTCGTCGATATCCACGCCCTGCTTGGCGATGATGTCGGCAAGCTGCATATAGCGCGTGCTGATGGAGTTACCGAAGGTGTTCATCTGAGAGCCGTGGTCGTTGATGTAGAACTCACGCTGGATGTCGTAACCGGCGTGGTCCATCACACGACAAAGGGAGTCGCCCAGAGCGGCCCAGCGACCATGACCGATGTGCATGGGGCCGACGGGGTTAGCGGAGACGAACTCGACCTGGGTCTTCAGGCCGCCACCGACGTTGGACTTAGCGAAGTCCATACCCTTCTCGCGGGCCTCGCCAAAGATGGCGTTCTTGACGGCGACGGAGAGGTAGAAGTTGATGAAGCCAGGACCGGCGATCTCGACCTTCTCGATTGCGGGGTCCTCGGGCATATGGGCAACGACGGCCTCGGCGATCTTGCGCGGGGCGCAGTGAGCCAGCTTGGCGGACTTCAGGGCCATGGTGGAGGTCCACTCGCCATGAGAAGTATCAGCCGGTCGCTCGATAGCGCAATCGTCAAGTTCAAATGCGGAAAGGTCGCCGGCCTCCTGGGCCGCAGCAAGCGCAGCGCGTACCAGCTCTTCAATCTTCTCGGGCATAGATCCTCCTTGTGTTAAAGCCCCCGAGCTCTTGGTCACTCGTAGGGCAAAAGCCAGAGTTTGTAGCACTCTATCACAAGCGGTAACTACTGTCGCAGGGTAAAGCTAATAGATATTGCATATGCACAAAAATGACTACCGCTCTTGCGCGGCGGTACAAAGTTGGCGGTTTGCCTGCTGTTTATACACGTTCTAGAAATGCATAAACGTATGAATAAGTCGTTCTATTTATCGAATACTCTTACCTATCGGAGTTGTGTGCTTTTCCTGCATAAAGTGATGGTTTGCGCACGTCAACGTGGTATTCTTAACATACGTAAATTCGTATAAGTTGGAGGTAGCATGTTCTCAATCGGTCAACACGTCATTCATCCGGGTCAGGGAGTCTGCACCGTCGTCGGCTTTAGGGACGACACACCGCAGCCCATGTTGTTGCTCGAGACCAAGCAGGGACATGCGCAGACGATTCTCATGTACCCCGTGGCGCAGGCCGACCGTCTGCATGCCGCTATCTCCCAGCAAGATGCAGAGCACCTGCTGAGCCACTACGATGAGCTGGAGTGCGACACCTTTACCGAGCGCAATAGCTCGCTCGAGGAGACGCACTTTAAGCAGCAGCTCAAGCTGGGCGCGCCCGAGACGGTTCGCGTGGCAAAAACCATGATGCACCGTATTCGCCAGGCCGAGGAAGCAGATAAAAAGCCCAGCTCCTACTACATGCGCGTACTCAAGGAAGCCAAGCGCCGCTCCATCGAGGAGTTCGCCGTGGCCCTGGGCGTCACCGAAGAGGCCGCCGAAGCCCGCCTAGCCCAAGCCGCCCTCAACTAACCTGCCCACGCCAAAACCACCACAAAGGGGACAGGCACCTTTGTGGTGGTTTTTTCGTTCTAGTCGTTCTAGTAGTATTCATTCTTAGCGATACCTACGAACACAAGGAGTCTTTTATGGCAGAGCTGCTTTCCGCCGGAATCACCCGCGACCGTGCGTTCGAATTGCTCAACGAGCACAACAAAGACCCGTTCCACATCACCCACGGCGAAACGGTCGAGGGCACCATGCGCTACTTTGCGCGCGAGTTCGACCCCGAGAACGAGGAGTTTTGGGGCATCGTCGGCCTGCTACACGACCTGGATTGGGAGGAACATGAGGACGACCCCATGAACCACACTATCTATGCGGCCGAGATTCTTGAGGGCGAGGGCGCATCGCCTGAGCTCATCCGCGCCATCCAGACGCACACGTCCGATTTCAACTCTTCGCTGCCCAAGCCCGAGCTACAGATGGAAAAGATCCTGTTTGCCTGCGACGAGCTCACCGGCCTGATCGGTGCTGCCGTGATCATGCGTCCGAGCAAGAGCGTCATGGACTTTACGACTAAGTCGCTCAAGAAAAAGTTCAAGGACAAGCGCTTTGCCGCCGGCTGCTCACGCGATGTGATTTCGCAGGGCGCCGAGATGCTGGGTTGGGAGCTCCCCGAGCTCTTCGACCGCACCATCGCAGCAATGCAGTCCTTCGCCCCCGACCGCGACACCTTCCAAGCCTAACCGCCCACGCCACCTATAACCACCACGAAGGTGCCTGTCCCCTTTGTGGTGGTTTTTCGTTTGCGAGAGGTTTAGGGGCGAACCTGACCGGTGCCGCGGAGCTTGTATTTGTAGGTGGTGAGGGCCTCGGCGGCGAAGGGGCCGCGGGCGTGGAGCTTTTGGGTCGAGATGCCGATCTCGGCACCCAGGCCAAACTCGCCGCCGTCGGTGAAGCGCGTGCTGGCGTTGGCGTACACGGCCGAGGCATCGACCGCATCCAGGAAGCACTCGCAAGCATCCGTGTCCTCGGCAACGATGGCCTCGGAGTGCATCGTGCCGTAGCGGTTGATGTGTGCGATGGCCTCGTCCTCGTTCGCCACGACCTTCACGCTCATCTCGAGAGCCAGGTACTCGCGACCCCAGTCCTCCTCAGTCGCGGCGACGTAGTCATCACCCTCGGCAAGCCCGGCATCGGCGCATGCGGCGCAGGTTGCCTCGTCGCCGTGAATGAACACGCCGTGGTCATGCAGCACGGCCACGACCGCAGGCAAAAACGCATCGGCCACAGCACGGTCGACCAGCAGCGACTCGGCGGCATTGCACACGCCTACGCGCTGGGTCTTGGCATTAACGATAATGTTGAGTGCCTTGTCAAAGTCGGCGGATTCATGCACGTAGATGTGGCAGTTGCCCGTACCCGTCTCGATCACCGGCACGAGCGACTCGCGCACGCAGCGCTGAATCAGCCCTGCACCGCCGCGCGGAATGAGCACATCGACGATACCGCGGAGCTTCATGAGCTCGCCAGTGGCCTCGCGGTCGGTGGACTCGATCATCGACACGGCCTCGCGCGGGAAGCCCTTGGCCTCGAGCGCATCGGCCAGCAGCTCGGCGATCATGGTGCACGAGTGATAGGCCAGCGAACCGCCGCGCAGAATGCAGGCGTTGCCAGTGCGGATGCAGATGCCCGCAGCATCGGCCGTCACGTTGGGACGCGCCTCATACACCATGGCGACCAGGCCCAGCGGCACGCTCACGCGGGTCAGGTCCACACCACTTGCAAGCACGCGGTGGTCGAGCACGCGGCCGACAGGATCGGGCAGCTCAGCGAGCTTCTCCAGGCCGACGGCCATGCCCTCGACGCGCTCGGGCGTCAGCAGCAGACGGTCGAGAAGCCCCGCCGAGGTGCCCG
>UQUD01000125.1 GCA_900544225.1 uncultured Collinsella sp. | reverse complement strand
TCCGCACATGTGCGGATGAATGTGGGAGGTGTTCGGATGAAGTTGATATTCAAGGAAAATGCAGGAAATGGGCGTTCTGCCCAGCCGTTTGGTGCAGTTGCCAGCTAAGTGAGTAGACTTTTTGCAATATCGCGAGCACATGGCTTTTGCGCAAGAGCTCTACCTGCGGTTTTAGTTTTCGTTATGCGGGTTGTGCTTGGCTATTGCAAAAAAGTCTACTCACTTAGGTTTGAGGGTCGTTCGCTGACGCCTATTTTCACTTGTTTGCCGACGCCGCGACCATCAGAAGCCCCTAGGACTCCTGCGGCAGGCGCTTCTTGCTTTTGCGGGCGCGGTTTCTAAAGTTCTCGACGGCCTCTTCCATGCCCAGAGGTACATAGGTGAGCGCATCGAGGTTTTCGGGCAGGTAGCAGGCAAGGCTTTGCTCCTGCGCGCGGCCCGCCGCGAGCTGTTCATCGCTGGGCTGCGCGCCGGGTGTGGCGCAAATGCCATAGACGGCGGCACCCATCTCGCGCGTGCGGCATTCATATTCGGTCTCGGGGTGCTCGGGATGGTCGCGGCGGACGTCGTCGCTTACCCAAAGCGTATCGTAGCCGGCCGCGGCAAACTGTCCCAGGGCGTAATCGCGCAACGGCTTGCTATCGGTGCGCAGCGTGACGGTAGCGCCGGCTGAAAAGAGCGGGCGGTAGAGCATCAGATGGTCGACATGGACGAGTCGTTTTTTAGCGTACTTGGCCTTGGGCTGCGGCGTGGGAAAGTTAATGGTGATGGCATCGAGCTCGCCTGCGGCAAACAGCTGTGGCAGCGATGCGGCGCCTCGGGGCAGGACGAGTGCGTTGGATAGCCCCTGTTCGCAGATTTTCTGCGCGGCATAGGCGATGCAGATGGGCTCCTGGTCCATGCCGATAAAGAGGGTGTCGGGCTCGCGGTGGGCGCGCTCGACCAGATAGGTTCCCTTGCCACAGCCAAGATCCAGGTGAAGGTGTTCGAAGGGCTTGCTGCCAGCTGGCGCGCAAGCCTCGCGCCAATCTCCGGCATAAGCCTCGGGGTTCGTCTCGATCGCATCGGCGTAGCGCTCCAGGCGCTCCTCGAGCACAAAGTTCTTAGGCGTGCGAACGTGGACGGCTCCCATGAGGCTCCTTGGTCATAAATGCGAAACGCATGGCCGCGCGTTCCGTCAATGGGTTGAAAAGGGCGGGCATAGATTGCCCGAAAGATGTGGTGCGGCTCGGCGGCGAGTCGTCGGTGCCTACAGGCGCTTGAGAATCACATAGCGGTTGAGCTCGCCGCTACGACCGTCGGCATGGAAGCGCTCAAGCTCGCGCACGGGGACCTCGCCGCTCTTGTAGAACGTACGGACGCCGCGCACCAGGTCGGTGATCTGCTGATCGTCAAAGTGATGGCAATAGCGGTAGGCGTGGCGGTCGTTTTGCCAGCCGATGAGGTGGTCGCCGGCTTCAAACTGCGCGGAATCGTAACCCTCAAACGGCGGGGTGAGCTCGGCGCGGGCCTCGGCGCGAACGGCCTTGCGCGCCATGCGCTCGTCGTTCATAAACTCCCAAAAGCTGATGGCGATGATGCCGCCTGGGCGCGTCTGGCGCACCAGGGCGTCGAGCACGCGTACGCGGTACTCGCACGACGGCACGTGGTGCATAAAGCCAAAGCAGACTGAGATGTCGGCGAGCGGGGCGTCGAAAAGCACGTCGGGTGTCTCGGCGGGGTTGAGCTTCATAAGGGCATCGAGCACGTCGAGTTCCTGGAAGTGCAGGTTGGGAATGCGCAGGGCGTGACCGTGCGCATCGATAGCCAAATCCTGACACGAGTCAACACCATAGAACTCAAACGGGCAGCTGGCATCTGCCGAGGGGTTTGCGCCGTCGACGCCCTTGGCGGCAAGTGCGCCGCCGGCGGCAAAATTCTCGAATCGCATATTGCCGCAGGCAAGATCAAAGACGCGGACGGGATGCTCGATCGTGGCGACGTCGAGCTGCCCGAGCGCGATGTCCATGGTGCGCACCCAGCCGGGCCACGGGGCCTGGCGCGTATCGGAGAAGGAGGCGGAGTGCTCGCGATAGAACGTGTTGTTGAGCTGGATGAGCGATGAGGCGAAATCGCGGTTCACGGCGCGGAACTCCCTCCGTTGGCGGTGCGGAATTAACAATACGACCATACTACCGTTAACGCCGCAACGGGGACAACCAAGCTACGGGTCATTGCTTTGTTTGGACACATTTCCGCAGCTCATATGCACCCGCAACCGCCGGTTGTCAAAAATCTCACTAGAATAGGTGGCATGCTTTTGGCGGTGGCGGATAGATTTTTAACTGTGCAAGGCGCCTTAAGAACAAAAACGGTCCGGCGGCACGGCTGGCATCACATAGGAGGAACCATGAATGTAGAAACTGCGCAGCGGCTCGCCGACCTTCGCCGAAGCAAAGGCTTTAGCCAAGAAGGGCTGGCACGAAAGCTGGGACTGTCGCGCCAAGCAGTCAGTAAATGGGAGCGCGCGGAGAGCTCGCCCGATACCGAGAACCTGATCTCGCTCGCCAAGCTCTATGGCGTGAGCTTGGACGAGCTGCTCAATCCGAGCGATGAGATCGAGGACGATATCGAGTTTGAGAACGAGGACCGCGCTCGTCAGCGCGAGGCCGAGGCAGCAGAGCGTGCTCGCACCCATGAGGCGGCGGCGCGCGCTACCGAGGCGGCAACACAGGCGAGTGACGCCGCCGCCAAGGCGGCGCAAGCGGCAAGCTGGAGTGCGCAGGCCGCCAATGCCGCTACGGCGCAGGCGACGAGTGGCAGCGCAGTTGGCTCGACTCCGGTGAAGGGCCCGTTCCAGTCGTTCCCGTATTGGGCCGTGTGCTGGCTGCTGTTCTTTTTGCTGATGTTCCTGTTTGGTGCCGGCCCCTTTGCCGCACTGATCTTCTTTACGATTCCCATCTATCACTGGGTGGCACGTGCGCTTGATGGCGATTGGGCACGCGGTGATATTCAGGTTGGTTCGGCGTCGGTGGCGGTCAAGGCCCAGGGGAAGGATGCTTCTGCGGAACCTGATGCTGACGTGGCTACCGCGGCCACCGCTGAGCCATGTGCCAAAGAGGGTGACGAATGATGAAGCTTTCGCATGAATCCAAGCTACGCCTGGGCGTCGGCATCGGAGCGTTTGTGCTCATTGTTGGGCTTGTCTTTGGCGTTTCGCGGCTATTGGCTCACTCCGATATGGTGCGTACGACCGGTATTCTATCTGGCAATTTGTCTGATTTTGACGATATGTTTGACGACGATGATCTCTTGGATAGCGGTAACTATTCCGCTCGGCCTCAGCAGCTTTCGAGCACGACTTTTGATGCCGATGAGTTCCGCTACCTCGATTTCGATATCAATGCGGCTTCGGTGGACGTCAAGGTTGTTGATGGCAACAAGGCTCGCGTTATCGAGCGGGGGCGCGTTGCCGAGGGTATGGATGCCTCCAAGGCCGCGACGCAAAACATCGCATCCGTCGAGGACTCGACGCTCAAGGTTTCCCAGTTTGGAAGTGACGACGGTAAGGCAATCGATCGCTCAGTTACGGTCGAGCTGCCGCGCCGTGTTGCCGAACATCTGAAGGGAGTCAACGCGCACGTGGGCTCGGGTGATCTGCAGATTGCCGGTGTCATCTGTGATGGTTTCGACCTTTTCCTGGGTGCGGGAGATGTAGAGTTTACGGGCAGCGTGACTGATGCGCTCAGCGCTGAGGTCGGTTCGGGCGATGTGACGTTCGAGTTTTACCAGGCCCCCACGAAGTCGATGGACGTGAGTGTGGGCTCGGGCGATGTGGAGATGACGGTTCCGAACTCGACGGGCTTTAAGGCGAGCCTCACCTTGGGCAGCGGCGACTTCGAGAGCGATTTCCTTCCGCTTGGCTACGACGGCGAGACCATTTTGAATCTTGAATTCGATAACGGTGACAAGTCTGCCACGTATCGTTTTGAAGTCGATTCGGGTGACATGTCGTTTGATTCAGAGTGACGGGTGGTTATCGAAGACTTATAAACCATAGACGCGCTGTTTGATGAAGGCGCCGAAGCTGAGATTGGCTCCGGCGCCTTTGCCTTTACAATGGGGTCATGGAACAGATTATCTTGAACATACTCGAGGCTCTGCGTCGCGGCGAGACCGTGGACGACAAGGCACTCGTCAAACTGATACATGCCGAGGCGCGCCGCGAGGGTGCCGACAAGCGCGATTTGGCCAAGCGCCGTCTGCTGCCGTTCTACCAGCGGGTTAAACGTGAGGAGCCGGCTCGGTGGGCTGCGTGGAATGTCAATTCCGAGCTGGAACGTCAACTGCTGCAGGTGTTGCGCATGAAGCCGCGCCGCACGGCTTCGGGCGTGGCGACCATTACCGTCATCACCAAGCCCTGGCCGTGCTCGGGCGATTGCCTGTTTTGTCCCAACGACCTGCGCATGCCCAAGAGTTATCTGCACGCTGAGCCGGCGTGTGCCCGTGCAGAGCAAAACTGCTTCGACCCGTATCTGCAGGTGAGTGCTCGTTTGACCGCGCTTTCGCAAATGGGGCATGCAACCGACAAGATCGAGCTTATCGTTCTTGGCGGTACCTGGAGCGACTATCCGCAAGGGTATCAGGCATGGTTTATGTCGGAGCTTTTCCGTGCGCTCAATGACGATGCCGTCGCCGGCGTGGCTGCCAACCCCATGTTGGCGCGTCCGGGCATCAGCCGTGCCGAGGCAGGGCGCCT
>UQUD01000124.1 GCA_900544225.1 uncultured Collinsella sp. | reverse complement strand
CGGCGCAGCGCGTCCTCGGACTGCCGCATGATCGAGCGCGCGTCGTCCACCAGCAGTGCGCCGGCCGGCGTCACCTTGACGCCCGAGTGCGAGCGCTCGAACAACGTGATACCAAACTCGGCCTCAAATCCCGACACCTGCTTGACGAGGGCCGGGGTCGACACGCGCAATTTTGCCGCTGCACGCGAGAAGCTTCCCAGCTCCGCGGCGGCCGATATGGCCTCAAGTCGTCGATCGTACACGTCAATCTCCCGTTTTCGCGCCCGTGGCCACATGGTGCCACAGGGGGTTGTTTTCGCAGGTCACGCGCTCAGTTGAGCATAAACTGCATCGCACAGTGTAAACCTACGGTTAACGCCATTCTAACAAATATGCAATTCATCTGCGCAAATGCAAAGCATACGATAACCTGCGAAAACCACGTGGGTCGATTAATGGGAACGACCCACAGGGAGGCACAAGAAGGGAAGTTCCTATGAGCAACTGGCTTAAGCTCGAGGGCGATGTCTGCGCCGTGACCGGCGCACTCGGCGGCATGGGCGTCGAGATTTGCCGCGAGTTCGCCCGCAACGGCGCCAACGTCGTCCTGCTCGACCTGGACGAGGAAAAGGTCAAGGCCGCAGCCGCTGACCTCGCCGCCGAGTTTGGCATCCACGCCGAGGGCTACAAGATGAACGCCACCGACGAGGCCGAGGTTCAGGCCGCCGTCGATGCCACCATCGCCGACTTCGGCCGTGTCGACGTCCTCGTCAACACCGCCGGTATCCTGCGCTTCGCCGCCATGGAGGACCTGCCGCTCTCCGACTGGAACGAGGTCATCAACGTCAACCTCACCGGTTACTTCATCACCTCGCAGCGCTTTGGTCGCGAGATGATCAAGGCCGGCCAGGGCCGCCTGGTGCACATCTCGACCGTCGCTAGCCACTCCCCCGAGACGTTCTCGGGCGTGTACAGCTCCACCAAGGCCGGCGTCAACATGATGTCCAAGATGCTCGCCGCCGAGTGGGGCCCCTACGGCGTCCGCTCCAACTGCGTCGAGCCCTGCTTCGTTAAGACCCCGATGTCGGCCAACTTCTACGCCGATCCCGAGGTCGAAAAGAGCCGCAGCCGCCTGATCGCCACGCGCCGCATCGGCGAGGTCAGCGATATCGCCAACGCCGTCATGTTCCTGGCGTCCACGCGCTCGGACTTTACCACCGGCGACGCCATCAAGGTCGACGGCGGCTTCTCCAACATGATGGGCGACCTCACCGCCAAGCCCGGCGGCCGTCGCGCCTATGCCGACAACTACCTTAAGAACAAGGGTGTCGAGCTCTGGTCCGATGAGTCCGGCGTCGCAAAGCCGACTGACCAGTAAACCAACCTGGCAGGGAGGCCCGCAGACACGCCCGCTCCTCCCCCGTATCGATTAGAAAGAGTCCAATGGCTTCCACCAACTCCAACAAGGGTCGCGCCGTCGTGCTTTCCGCCGCGTGCGTCACCATGTTCTTCATTAGCTCCATCGCGCTGTATTCCGTCGTGAGCAAGAATCTGCTCGCCGTCTACCCCGAGTGGTCGAGTGCCCTTACCTGGGCTTTCCCCGTCTTTCAGACCATCATGGCCGTAACGGGCATCTTCGCCGGCCGCATCTCCGATAAGATCGGCCCGCGCAACGTCGTGATCGCCGCCGCCGTGTGCTACGGCCTGGGCTGGTTCATGTCCGGCACCGTCACCGAGCCGTGGCAGTTCTACCTGTGGTTCTCGCTCGTCGCCGCCATCGGCAACGGCCTGGGCTACAACCCGGCGCTCACCACCGGCCAAAAGTGGTTCATCGACAAGAAGGGCCTTGCCTCCGGCATCACCCTGGCCGCTTCGACCGCCGGCCCCGCCGTGCTGTCCCCGGTGCTCGCCTCGCTGCTCATCCCGAGCCTGGGCATCTTTGGCGCCCTCAAGGCACTCGGCGTCATCTTCTTTGTGACGATCGCCGCCTCCGCCCTGTTCCTGAAGGCCCCCGAGGCCGGTTGGCTGCCCGAGGGCTTCGAGGCCCCCAAGGGCGGTGCACATGCCGGCACCTTCGGCGACCTCACCCCGGGCGAGATGGTCAAGACCCCGCGCTTCTGGGTCCTCATCGTCACCTTCGCCTTTGCCGCCACCGCGGGCACCCTGCTCGTGGGCAAGGTTGCCTCCATCGCCGCCGTCCAGCTCTTCGCCGACCCCACGAGCGCCGCGGCCGTCGCCCTCGGCGGTGTGGTGGTCTCCGTCAACACCTGCGCCAACCTGGTTGGCCGTCTGTCCTTTGGCCAGATCATCGACAAGCTCGGCGCCTACAAGTCGCTGCTCATCAGCCTTGTCGTCACCATCGTCGCGCTCGTCATCATGTCGATGAGCTTTACGCAGGCCATGTTCTTTGTGGCGCTCGCCCTGCTCGGCTTTAGCTTTGGCGCCCTGCTCGTCATCTACCCGCCGCTCACCGGTGGCGCCTTTGGTACCAGCAACATCGGCGTCAACTACGGCATCATGTTTTTGGGCTACGCCGCTTCCACCTGGATCAGCCAGCCCATCACCGCCGTGCTGTATCACGCCGAGGCCGGCAGCGCCGCCTATCAGCAGTCCTTCTACGGCGCCATTGTGATCGCCGCTATCGCCGTCGTGCTCACCGTCTACATGATGGTCTCCGACAGCAAGAAGAAGTCCGCCTAGTTTTGCCGATGTGACAAAGGGACTGTCCCTTTGTCACATTCCACCGCCACCCACACACATCGTAAGGAGTCGAAATGTCTGAGCTCAACCCCGTCCGCATTGCCGTTATCGGCGCCGGCGCCATGGGCCGCAACCACATCCGCTTTGTCACCGAGGAGCCCGAAGCCGAGCTCGTCGCCATCGCCGACGCCTTTGAGGGCGCCCGCGCCACGGCCGAGACCGCCGGCGTGCCGTTTTACACCGATCCCGCCCAGATGATGGACGAGGTCAAGCCCGAGGCCGTCATTATCGCCACCCCCAACGACCTGCACCTGGGCGTTGCTCGCGAGGCCATCAAGCGCAACATCGTGCCGCTGGTCGAAAAGCCGATCTCCAACGATCTCGAGGATGCCCAGGCCTTCGCCGCCGAGGCCGAGACCGCCGGCGTGCCCGTGCTCGTGGGTCAGCACCGTCGCCACAACCCCTTCGTCAACAAGGCCAAGGAGATCATCGAGTCCGGTGAGCTGGGCAAGCTCACCGTGTCGAGCTTCCACTACATGATCTATAAGAATGACGAGTACTTCGATGTCGAGTGGCGCCGCAAGAAGGGTGCCGGCCCGATCCTGGTCAACCTGGTGCACGACGTCGACCTGCTCCGCTACCTGCTGGGCGAGCCCGTTGCCGTCCAGGGTATGCAGTCCAGCGCCGCCCGCGGTTTTGAGACCGAGGACTCCGCCGTGGTCAACGTCCGTTTTGCCGATGGCGCGCTCGCAAGCATGACCATCTCCGACGCCACCGCCAGCCCCTGGAACTGGGAGGCCACCGCTCGCGAGGATCCGCAGTACCGCCCCTTCGACGCCGACGCCTACTTTATTGGCGGTACCTTGGGCGCCCTGTCGCTGCCCCGCCTGCACCAGTTCTCCTACGACGGCGCCTCCAACTGGCACAAGCCGCTGCAGATGGAGATTCCGGCCGTGGACCCGGCGCTGCCGCACAAGATGCAGCTCAAGCACTTTGTGAAGGTTGTCCGCCGCGAGGTCGAGCCCGTCGTGACCCCCGCCGATAACGTCAAGACGCTCACGCTTCTCAACGCCATCAAGGAGGCCGCCGAGACCGGCCAGCTCGTCGAGCTGTAATGCCTTAGGACGAACCGCGGCAAACCCCATGCCGAGCCCCTCGGTCCGCCACCAACAAGCCCCTCTTCTTTGCCCCGCGAGCAGCCTCCCGCCCGCGGGGCTTTTGTGCAGTGGCATGTGACAAAGGGACAGTCCCTTTGTCACATCGCGGGTGGTATCCTTGGTAGCCCTGTGCTGCAAACGCACCTTAAACGCAAGGAGTCCCATGGATCTTATCGCCCAGCTCGCGCGCGAGCTCAACCTTAAGGACGCCAACGTCGAGGCGGCCGTCAAGCTCATCGACGAGGGCAACACCATCCCCTTCATTTCGCGCTACCGCAAGGAAGCCACGGGCGGCATGGACGACGTCGCTCTGCGCGCACTCGACGAGCGCCTGTCCTACCTGCGCAATCTTGAGCAGCGCAAGGAAGATGTCATCCTGCTCATCGACGCCCAGGGCAAGCTCACGCCCGAACTCGAGCAGCAGATTCGCGAGGCCACGCAGCTCCAGCGCGTCGAGGACCTCTACAAGCCCTACCGCAAAAAGCGCATGACCCGCGCGCAGAAGGCCCGCGAGGCAGGTCTGGAGCCGCTTGCCAACATGATCATCATGCAGGTCTCGGCCAGGGGCAGCGCACTCGACGCCGCCGCGGCCTACGTCAACGAGGAAGCCGGCTTCGACACGCCCGAAAAGGCGCTCGCCGGCGCCGCCGACATCGTGGCCGAGACGGTGGCCGAAGACCCTGAGAACGTCGCCGACCTGCGCGCCTTTACGCAAAACACCGCCGATATCGTCGTCGAGGCCACCGCCCCCGCCGAGAAGACTCCCTACGAGCCCTACTACAACTTTGACGAGCCGCTGCGCCGTATTCCCAACCACCGCGTGCTGGCTATCGACCGCGGTGAGCGCGAGGGTAAGCTCCGCGTGCGCGTGAACGTCGACGGCGCCGTCGCCACGGCGCGCCTCGGTAGCCGTTGGCCCCGCCGTC
>UQUD01000123.1 GCA_900544225.1 uncultured Collinsella sp. | reverse complement strand
AAGCGCTCGGCCATGGCATCCATGGCGGCGTCGAAGGCGTCGGCCGAGCCGGCAAACTGCTCGTCCAGCCCCTCGATCTCAACGGCCTCGGCGGGAGCGGCGGCAAGCTCGTCCGAAAGCTCAAGCTTGGTCTGGTTCATACGCAGCCAACCCCAAGTGGCGGCAGGCATCGCATTAACCTGCTCGAGCGTGGTAGCAGCGGTGTTGGTTTCCTGTTTCATTATCCGATCGCTCCTTCCATCTCGAGCTTGATCAGGTTGTTCATCTCGACGGCGTACTCCAGCGGCAACTCCTTGGAGACCGGGTTGGCAAAGCCGTTGACGATCATGGTGCGGGCCTCTTCCTCCGAGATGCCGCGGCTCATCAGGTAGAACACCTTGTCGTCGCCGATGCGGCCGATGGTGGCCTCGTGGCCGATGTCGACATTCTTGGCGCGGATGTCCATGGCGGGGATGGTATCGGAGCGGCTTTGGTCGTCGAGCATGAGCGACTGGCAGCTCACGGTTGCCTTGGAACCCTCGGCCTTAGGCGTGGCCACGATGGAGCTGCGGAAGGTCTGGATGCCGCCGCTCTTGGAGATGCCCTTGGTCTCGACGGTTGCCGAGGTATCGGGCGCGTTGAGTACGACCTTACAGCCGGTGTCGAGGTTTTGGCCGGCACCGGCAAAGGTGATGCCGGTAAAGCTCGAGCGGGCGCGACGGCCGTTGAGCACGCTCATGGGATAGAGGTAGCCCACGTGGCTGCCGAAGGAGCCGCTGATCCACTCGATGTCGCCGTCCTCGTCCACGCGCGCACGCTTGGTGTTGAGGTTGTACATGTTCTTGGACCAGTTCTCGATGGTCGAGTAGCGCAGGTGTGCACGCTTGCCCACAAAGAGCTCCACAGCACCGGCGTGGAGGTTGGCCACGTTGTACTTGGGTGCGGAGCAGCCCTCGATAAAGTGCAGGTCGGCGTTGTCCTCGACGATGATGAGCGTGTGCTCAAACTGGCCGGCGCCCTTGGCGTTGAGGCGGAAGTAGCTCTGCAGCGGAAAATCGAGCTTGGTGCCCTTGGGCACGTAGACAAACGAGCCGCCCGACCACACGGCGCCGTGCAGGGCCGCAAACTTGTGGTCGGTGGGCGGGATGAGCGTCATAAACTTCTCGTGGATGAGCGGCTCCCACTGCGGGTCGTGCAGGGCCTCTTCGATGCCGGAGTAGACGATGCCCATCTTGGACGCGGTGTCCTGCATGTTGTGGTAGACGAGCTCGGAGTCGTACTGCGCGCCGACGCCCGCCAGGTAGCTGCGCTCGGCCTCGGGGATACCCAGGCGCTCAAAGGTGTTCTTGATGTCGTCGGGCACCGACTCCCAGTCGTGCTTTTGGTCGGTGTTGGGCTTGACGTAGGTGACGATGTTGTCCATGTCCAGGCCCTCGATGGAGGGGCCCCACGTCGGATTGGGGAAGCGGTTAAAGATCTCGAGGGATTTGAGGCGCAGGTCGAGCATCCACTGCGGCTCGTCCTTCTTGGCGCTGATCTCGCGCACGATGTCGGGCGTGATGCCGGCGTCGAGGCGCTCGAATCCCTCCTCGCCATAGGTGAAGTCGTAGAGGCTGCGGTCGATGTCTGCGACCTCGGTGCGGTTCTTGGTCATTGCGTCGCCCCTTTACGCCTGCTGCTCGGCAGCGGCGGCTTCGGCCTTGGCGTGCTGCTCGGCGGCCTCGCGCTCGAAGGTCTCAAAACCGTTCTTGTCGATCCAGGGGATCAGCGAGGCGTCGTCCTCGCGCACGATGTGGCCCTTGACCATAACGTGGACGCGGTCGACATCCAGGTGCTCCAGGATGCGCGTGTTGTGCGTGATGATGAGCATGGAGCCGTCGCAGCTCTTGCGGTAGGCGTCCATGCCATGGCTGACGGTGGACAGGGCGTCGACGTCCAGGCCCGAGTCGGTTTCGTCCAGGATGGCGAGCTTAGGCTGCAGCAGCAGAAGCTGGAGCATCTCGACCTTCTTTTTCTCGCCGCCCGAGAAGCCCACGCCCAGCTCGCGGTTGAGGTAGGCAGTGTCCATGTTGAGTTCGGCCGCGAGCTCCTTGACGCGACGGCGGAACTCCTTGCCCTTCATCTCCAGGCCGGGACGGCCGGCGATGCTGGCGCGCAAAAAGCTCGACAGCGGCACGCCCGGGATCTCGACCGGGGCCTGGAAGCTCAGGAACAGGCCGGCGCGCGAGCGTTTGTCGGTGGTGAGCTCGGTGATGTCCTGGCCGTCAAAGACGATGCGGCCGTCCTGCACGGTGTAGACGGGGTCGCCCATGACCAGGTGGCCGAGGGTGGACTTGCCGGCGCCGTTGGGTCCCATCAGCACGTGGGTCTCGCCGGCGGCGACGTTGAGGTTGACGTTGTGGAGGATGGTCTTTTCGTCCACGGAGGCGGTCAGACCTTCGATGGAAAGCAGCGGATTTGCGCTCATGCTGTCCCTCTCTGTATATGGTGTACTCATAGGTGTACTAAACCCTAGGAATCTTCTCGGAATAAAGTTACTATGGGTTCGGCGTTAGTCAAGGGAAAACCCGACTAATCCACTCGACTTTTTAGATGTGGGACATAATAATCAGGCTTGTTTGCCCCGCGTGCATAAGATTTGGGACAAACAAGCCTGGTATTTTGTCCCGGCAACGATGAGAGGGTAGGTATGCTCATTTCTTCTAAGGGCCGCTATGCCCTCCGTCTGATGATCTATATCGCAGCGCTTGGTGACGTCGAGGGCAAAATCGCCTTGCGCGAGGTTGCCGACCGCGAGCACATCTCGCAAAAGTATTTGGAGCAGCTGGTCCGTCCGCTTATGAAGGCGGGCCTGCTTAGGAGCGTGCGCGGTAAGGGCGGCGGCTACATGATGGCTAAGGACCCGGCCGAGGTGCGCGCCGGCGACATCCTGCGTGCCGTCGAGGGCAGCACGGCTCCGGTGGCGTGCGACGGCATCGACAACAGCTGTACCCGCAGCGACCTGTGCTCGACCGTTAAGTTCTGGCGCGGGCTGGACGACGTGATCGAAAAGTACGTCGACGGCGTGACGTTGGCCGACTTAGCCGCCGTCCCCGAGATCAACTTTGACATTAAGCTGTAGGGGTGCAAATGGCATCTCTCGACAAGGTGTACAAGCAAATCGAAGTTTTTGCTCGGGAATGTGACGCCGAGAAGGTTGTGCTGTTTGGCTCTCGCGCTCGAGGTGACAGCTTGCCTAAGAGCGATATTGACATCGCCGTAGCAGGTTGCCGGGATTTCGGCCGTTTCTCATATTTGATCGAGGAGCGTCTTGATACTCTTTTAGATGTAGATGTCGTCAATCTCGACGAGTCCTTATCGCAGCAATTGCTCGATGAAATTGCCAGGGATGGTGTGATTCTGTATGAAAAAATATGAGAACTTTGCCAGCGCCTTGGCGAATCTTGAGGATGCGCCTAATCAGGATCTCAACAATGATTTTGTTCAGAGTGGATTGATTAATAAGTTCAATCTTCAATTTGAACTGAGCTGGAAGCTCCTTAAGCGTCTGCTCGAGTATGAGGGTGCCACGCTTGCCGCGTCGGGGTCTCCTCGTGCCATCTTGAAGGAGTCCTACCGATTCTACGACTTTATTGATGAGGCAGCCTGGCTAGATATGCTCAGAGACCGCAATACGAATGTCCATATCTATGACAACAAGCTCGCTCAAGATTTGATTCAGCGTATCTTGAACGTCTATATCCCCGCTTTCTGTCAGCTGAGAGACGGGCTGATGGAGCGTTACGGCGAGCTTCTGCTGGCTCCCGACGACCAGTTTGTTTAATTCCTTTAGATTTCGCGGAGGGCTGTTGCCGTTTACCGATGGGTTGTTGTGCAACAAACGGGGAGCTGTAATACTGAAACCATCTTTGCAAACTGCACTTTAACTACACCAATGCAGGGAGGATGTATGCAACCCAAGCATTCCGCGATTGTTGCGGGCCTGACGTTGGCGCTTTCGTTTGGCGCCGTTGCCGCACCCGCAACCGCTATAGCCGAGGAGCCCACGCCGGGCGTTGCCTCGGATGCCACCGATATCGATAAGGGCCTTTATACCCAGCAGTCCTTCTCGGGCGTGTTGAGGTCGGTTCAGGGTGTTTCGTTTGTCAACGTGACCGCCGAGATGAAGTACTTCACCAAATATGAGAGCCATGGCAACTATAACCAGGGCTTTTCGTATGGCGACGGCTATAACGCGCTGGGTTATTACCAGTTCGACCGTCGTTGGTCGCTCATTCCGTTTATGAAGCAGGTCTATAACTACGATTCTGCTAAGTACGGCATGCTTAAGGCTGCAATCGATCGCGGCAGCGAGATTTCCAACGCGAACAACCCCATGTATGCGAACGGCCAGCTCACCGAGCTTGGCCGTATTGCGCAGGAGGCCTTCCAGGGCGCTTACAACACCGATCCTACTGAGTTCTCGGCGCTGCAGGATGCCTATGCGTACAACTCGTACTATGCCGTGACCGAGTCGTGGCTCAAGAGCGCTCTTGGCATTGACATCTCCGGCCGTGCCGATTGCGTTAAGGGCATGGTGTGGAGTATCACCAATATGTGCGGCACCGGTGGCTGCCAGGACTTTTTCCGTTTGGCAAACCTTTCCAACAGCATGACCGACCGCGAGTTTGTGACGGCGCTTTCCAACAGCGTGGTCAATAATGTGGCGACCAAGTATGCAAGCCAGCCCCAGTACCACGAGGGCTGGAAGAACCGTTACCGCAACGAGCTCAAGGACTGCCTGGTCTATATCGCCGAGGACGAGGCCGCCGCGGCAACGC
>UQUD01000122.1 GCA_900544225.1 uncultured Collinsella sp. | reverse complement strand
GGACGCCGCCCTCTCAAGGCGGAGATCACCAGTTCGAATCTGGTACGGGCTACCAAAATTGAACGCCCGGGCCTCGTAAGAGACCCGGGTTTTGTGTATTGACCGTATATACGGCGCCTGCCGTGTTTCGCTCAGATCGAGGAGTAGCCATGGATCTGCCCATCAGCTTGCAAGACATCACGTATGCCGAGAACTATCTGGCGCAGGGCGACCTGGCTACGGCGACGCCGCTGCTGGAGCGTCTGGTGGAGCTCGCCGAGGAGTATATTGATGCTGAGTGCAAGACGGAGGAGAAGCGTCAATACTTTAGCTTCGATAGCAAGTTTGAGCGCTTGGCCTATCGCCGCGTGGAGAAGGATCCGCGCGAGCTCGTGCAGGTCGAGGTGCCGTTTGACCGCCTGTACTCTGACATGGCGTTTGCCTACATTCGCCAGCAGGATTATGTAAGCGCTCGTAATGCCCTGATGCAGGCTGTGCGTTGGGACCCCATGAACTGCAACTATCGCTTGGATTTGGCCGAGCTGTTCCGTGCACTCGAGGACAAGCAGGAATGGGCATCGCTCTCGTTCTCGGTGCTGGAGCGTGCAAGCGATGGCAAGTGCGCCGCCCGCGCTTACGCCAATCTAGGTCAGTACTTCTTGGAGCCCGAGACCGAGAACGTTTCGGCTGCCGTGGGCTGCGCGCGTCTGGCGCTGCGCCTGGCGCCCAACGATGCGCATACGACGCGCCTGCTCAACAAGATCCATACCACCTATCCGGATGCCGCTGATGAGAGCGACGACCACGTGATGGGTGAATTGGCCCTGCAAGGCGTGCCGACCTCGCCTTCGGCCGAGATTGCCATCTGCCTGATTATGTGCGCGACCGATGCTGCAAGCGACGGCGACAAGCAGGAGGCGACGCGCCTGACGGTACGTGCTCGCGACTTGGTGGGCGAGGAGGCCTGCGCGGCGATTATCAAACTGGTGCGCGAGAGCGATGCCGAGCTCAATGCCGAGCGCAAGGCAAAGCGCGAGACTGCGGGCTCAAACGCCGACGGCGCCAAGGAGGCCGGCGATGCCCAGTAAGCGCGAGCGCAAACTCATTTCCAAGAATCGCTCGGCACATCACGAGTACTTTATCGATGAGACATTTGAGTGCGGTATTGAACTGAGTGGCACCGAGGTCAAGTCGATTCGCGAGCGCGCCTGCCAGATCACCGATACCTTCGCGCTGATCCGCGGCGGGGAGTGCTGGCTCGTCGGCCTGCATATCCACCCTTATAGCCATGGTGGCGTGTGGAATCGCGATCCCGACCGTCGGCGCCGTCTGCTGCTGCACCGCAAGGAGATCGACTTTCTTGACGGCAAACTTCGCAACCGTGGTTATGCGCTGGTTCCGTTGGAACTCTACTTTAATACCGACGGCCGCGTAAAGCTGCTGCTGGGTCTGGGTCGCGGCAAGAAGCTCTACGACAAGCGCGAGGACATGGCCAAGCGTGATGTCCAACGCGAGATCGACCGCGCCCTTAAGGAACGCAACCGCTAGGCACTCTGTATAAGTTGCGGTGGAATACGGACTGTTTTGCCTATTTGAGGGGCTATTCAGTCCCTATTTCACCGCAACTGCGGGCGTCTCATCTTTCTTACTGTTCTGACACATATGTCTCAAAGGCGGCGTCCGTTATGGGTGCCGCCTTTTTTGTGGGTACATACATTCATGAGGTTCCAACTCGAGCTAGGGGAGTGATCGTTATGGACAAAACTGCGTTCTTTACCATGCCGAGCGGTCTGTACGTGGTGAGCGCTGCGGCAGACGGGTTGCGCGCCGGCTGCGTCATCAACACTGCGGTGCAGGTGACGTCCATGCCGCCGCGTATTTCGGTTGCCGTGAACAAGGACAATGTCACCTCGGGCGTCATCGCATCGGCCAAAGCGTTCGCGCTGACCGTGATCGATCAGACCGCCGACATGCTCTACATCGGTAACTTTGGGTTCCGCACCAGCAGCGATTATGACAAGTTTGCCAAATACGAGACCCGCGAGACGGCTCTGGGCATGCCCTATGTGCCCGAGCACGCGGCGGCCCTGTTTAGCTGCCGTTTGATCGACACTGTGGATGTGGGCACGCATCTGCTGTTTATTGGCGAGGTCGAGGATGCCGAGCGCCTGAGCGACGAGACGCCGCTGACGTACGACTACTATCACAAGGTGCTAAAGGGCAAGACGCCGCCCAAAGCCTCGTCGTATCAAGGCTAGAAATGTTCTAAAAATACTTGCATTATATTATTGAGAATATATACTAATAAGTAAGTACACCAGCAGTCACGTTCGAGAGGAGAACATCATGGCTGAGGAGAAGAAGACGTATAAGTTTGTGTGCACCGTTTGCGGTTACGAGGTTGAGGTCGACACGCCCGAGCTGCCCGAGGACTACGTGTGCCCGGTCTGCGGCGTCGGCCCCGATGAGTTTGAGCTTGTCGAGGAGTAGCTCGTAGACACACGACTTGCAACAACATATAGCTCTGTCCAAGGGCCCCGGTCGAATTCTCGGCCGGGACCCTTTTGATTTATCTGACGGTTTAAAACGGTCTCACGTGTTACAGATTGAGACGTTATATCTGGACAGTCACGCCATCCCAATTACATTCCCGTTAGCAGCACGATGTCGAGAATCGTCACGATGGCACCGATCCCTACAAGCAGCGCGTTGAGCGGGCGCGAGTTGGCGTATTTGCCCATGACGCGGGGCGAACTGGTGAGTCGTATGAGCACAAAGACCGTAATCGGCAGCTGAAGCGACAACAGTGCCTGACTCCAGATGAGACCCTCAAAAGGATTCGGGACGATCAAACACGCCGCCACTGCACCGACGAAACAGACTGCCACCCCGATCGAAGAATGTCGGTCGTGGATGTCGTATTCCTCGTCGAACATGCCCGCGGTGATGGTTCCCGCCGCCATGCCCGCCGTCACACTACTCGATAGTCCCGCGAACAGCAGCGCTACCGCAAAGATGGTCGAGCTCGCCGGGCCCAAGATGGGGGAGAGCGTGGCCGCTGCGACGGCGAGGTCGTCTACGACAATGCCGTGCGCAAAGAAGGTCGTTGCGGCCAGGATGACCATGGCCGAGTTGATTGCCCAGCCCACGCCCATCGAAAAGAGCGTGTCGAAGAGTTCGTAGCGCAGGCGTTCTTCGATAACTTGCTCGCCTTGGCCTTCGAAGTGCATGGATTGGATGACCTCGGAGTGCAGGAAGAGGTTGTGGGGCATAACGACCGCTCCCAGGACACTTACGATAATCGCGGCCGAGCCGGTGGGCATACTGGGCGTGATCCAGCTTGCGGCGGCCTGCGGCCAGTCGACCTTGACTAGCGCAAGCTCGGCCAAAAACGAGAGTCCTACCACGCCTACGAAGGCGATGATCCATCGCTCGGCGCGCTTGTAGGAGCTCGTCATGAGCATCGCCATCGATGCTGCCGCCACGATGACGCAGCCCGCGCGCACGGGCAGCCCAAAGAGCATTTGAAGGGCAATCGCGCCACCCAGGACTTCGGCCATGGCGGTGGCGATGGTCGCGAGATAGGCACTGGCGAGCACCGTGCGCCCAACGAAGCGGGGAAGGTAACGTGTCGTGGCTTCGGCAAGACAGGCGCCCGTGGCGATACCCAGGTGTGCCGCGTTGTGCTGCAGCACAATGAGCATAATCGTGGACAGCGTGACGATCCACAGCAGCGCGTAGCCAAACTGCGAGCCCGCGGCCATATTGGAGGCCCAGTTGCCTGGGTCGATAAAGCCGACGGTGACGAGCAGCCCGGGACCGATGTGCCGCGCAATATCCAGGCCTCCGTGACCACCGGTGCGTCGGGAGCCAAAGTGTTGTTTGAGATGGTTGAGCATGGTGCGCTCCTGCGTGCCGTTGTTTGACTCCGCAAAGGATACCCGTTTTAGGCCAAAAAGTTAACCAAGACTAACAAAATTGTTGTACTTGAATAGGATGGTGAAAGGGAGCTGCCGAAATGTCTTGATCTGTAACAGCTAGGGATGGAAATTGGGCCTAGGTGTTACAGATCAAGACAGGAAGAAATGGTCCTATGGAAAATCTCGATCTGTAACAGCTGACCGCCAAAACCGGCCCTTCGTGTTACAGATTGAGACATTCGGAACCGTCTCTCGAAAACATCTCAATCTGTAACAGTTAATCGTCGAAATTGGGTCTTCCTGTTACAGATTGAGATGTTTGAAGCGGTGAGCTTGCGGGCCGAACTTGGGGCCCTTGTTGTCGCCCTTGAGGTCAGCGGTGTCCACTCGTAGGGCGTGCGTTACGCGATTGTTTCGAAACGGGCGGGAAACACAACAGGCCGGCGATGCTCCTAGTATGCCTATTCAACTGACTGTCTAAATATCTAGGGGAGGATCGCGATGCAGGCAGATTCCGCTCAGCAGCAGGGCCTTTATCGCCCCGAATTCGACCACGATGCATGTGGCATCGGCGCGCTTGCCGATATCAACGGTGAGCGCCATCACCAGATTCTGGACGATGCACTGTCCATTCTGGTTAACTTGGAGCACCGCGGTGGTACGGGACTCGAGAAGAACACCGGCGACGGCGCTGGCATCCTGTTCCAGGTTCCGCATCACTTTTTCCGTAAAGAGGCTCAAAAGTGCGGTCAGATTCTGCCGGCAGAGGGCGACTATGGCGTGGCCATGCTGTTCTTCCCACAGGACGACAAGGGCGTAGAGGATGCCCGCCGCGTGTTTGAGGAGGGCTGCGCCGAGGCCGGCGTGCCGCTGCTCTTTTGGCGCGAGGTGCCGGTCGACCCGCACGACCTGG
>UQUD01000121.1 GCA_900544225.1 uncultured Collinsella sp. | reverse complement strand
GCATAAAGAAAGCCTCCCATTTCTCATGTCCAAGAAATGGGAGGCAGTTCAGCATCGATGCACGGGCCATTTTTTTTCTGCGAGCGGCAGGTGGCGTCAGCGTCTTATGCCTCGAGGTTTTCCTCGATCCAGGCGACGGCACCCTTGGGGTCCTTAGTGAGGTCGATGTACTGTTTGCCCTTGGGCGACAGCAGCGTGATGCCCAGGCGGTCGGTGTCGGCCTTCATCTCGTTGTAATAGGTGCGAACCTGCGGAGCCAGGACGATGACGTTGTACTGGTCCATGATGGCGTAGTGGCTGCCGTAGGCACCGGCGTTGGCGGTAATGTCGATGCCCAGCTCGTCGGCGCCTTCCTTAAGCGCGTTGGCGAGCAGTGCAGAGGTGCCGGCGCCAGCGCACAGAACCAGAACCCTCAGATCCTTGCCCTTAAGGGCGGACGGAGCTGCGGAGGCCTCAGTGGCAGAAGCGGTCTCGACAACAGGAGCCTCAACGGCGGGGGCGGCAGCGGTCTTGACGGCCTTGGTCTCCTCGGCCTCTTCTTCGGCCAGGGTCTCGGCCTCCTGCTTGCACAGGACGTTGTCGTAGGCCTTGCAGAACGGGTAGTAGATCAAGAAGTCAACGACCAGCAGGACGACAACCAGGACCAGAGAGATCGGCTGGAAGTTGGTGTCGATGAAGGTGCCGATCGGTCCGGGGAGTGCCCACGGCATGGCATAGATAAAGCCGTTCATGCCCAAAAAGTCGATGAAGAACTTACCAATGAGGACGTTGGCCACGGGGGCAAACAGGAACGGGATCAGGAAGTACGGGTTGAGGATGATGGGCGCGGCGAACAGCAGCGGCTCGTTGACGGCGAACATCACGGGTACGACAGAGGCTTTGCCGACGGCCTTGAGCTGCTTGGAGCGCATAAAGAGCAGGAAGATGATCGGGACAATGAACGTGGCGCCGGTGCCGCCGAGTTCGCCGATGTAGTTACCGAAGTTCTCGGTCAGGGCGAGGGCGGGGTGACCGCCGGCCTGCAGCGTGGCGAGGTTGGTGGTGATGTTGCCAAACAGCGCGGCGTTGAGGGCAGGCTTAACGACCGAGGGGCCGTGGATGCCCATGAACCAGAACAGCGGGATCATGAACCAGATGAGGGCGAGGCCGGCGTAGGAATCGGCAGCGGCGAACAGCGGGCTCACCAGCGTGGAGATGACGTTGGCAAACGGGACGGCCAAGCAGGTGCGGCAGATAACGTCGATGACGGCGACAAACAGGATGGAGAAGCTGAAGGCGAAGATGTCGCGGAAGTTCTGGGCGATGGCGCCGGGGACTTCTTTGGGCAGCTTGATGGTGATGTCTCGCTTAATGCAGAAGGCATAGATGTTGACCGTGGCAAATGCGGCGACAAAGGAGCTCAGCAGGCCCTTGGTGCCCATGTTGTCGGTAAAGAACACCGAGACATCGGCGCCGTCGATCTTGGCACTCGTCTGGGTAACGGCCAAGATGAGCATAGCGCACATGGCGGCGACCATGGTGCTCGTGGCGTTGATGGCCTTGCCGGCAGGCATGCGGCGGTTCTTGGAGCCGGTCAGCGCGCTTGCGGTGGTGCCGGCGACCATGATGCCCACGACGCCCATCGTGAAGTTGTAAACCTTGTTGCAGAAGTTCACGACGTCGACGTTCCACCAGTCGGGCAGCGTAAAGCCGCCGACCGTGGCGACAACGCCCGGCAGGGTCGAAATAAGCAGGAAGACAGAAGAAGACAGGATGATGGGCATTGCTGCCAAAAAGCCGTCTTTAATGGCCTGAAGGTAGATGTTCTTAGAGACCTTGTCGAAGTACGGCTGACCTTTCTCCAAGAACTTAACGATCGATTCCATAGTTCACGCTCCTCTTTGCATGAAATCTTAATGGCATGGACGTTGAAAACCTATATGGTCTCCCGCTTGCTAAAAGCCCGGGTGCAGGCGGGGTCGGTCCCAGGGGGAGAGAGGGGAGCGGCTGGGTTTGTATCGCATGGGGCCGCTCCCCCTCGGGGGAAAGCGAGGCGATGCGCTACTGCGCGTCCGCCATAGTGTCGGCGAGCTCCTTGTACCAGAGTGCCGACTGCTTGATGTAGCGTTTTTGCGTGTCGAAGTCGATGTAGAACAGGCCGTAGCGCTTGTTATAGCCATTGGCCCACGAGAACTGGTCCTGCAGGCTCCAGATAAAGTAGCCCTGGACGTCGACGCCCTCGGCACGCGCCTGGAGCACCTTCTCCATGTGCTGGTCGACAAAGTCGATGCGCTCGGGATCGGCGACGATGCCGTTTGCGTCGGGCTCGGGGTCCTTGTGGCCCAGGCCGTTTTCGGTGATATAGATGACGGGGAGGTTGGGATAGGTGGCGCTGATGTGCTTGAGCGTGTCGTAGAGGCCTTGCGGGTAGATGAGCCAATCCCAGTCGGTGGTGGGGATACCCGGCATATCGACCTGCTGCCCGACGCCCTTAAACTTAAAGCACGAGGTGCCCTTGTCTCCGGTGCCGTTAAAGCTGTTGGTGGACTCGCCATCGTAGGCGGCGATAAACGCCGACTGATAGTAGTTGAGGCCGAACATATCGTTGCGGGGCGCCGCCTTGGCGAGCTCCTCCATGTCGCTGTCCTCAACCGTAAGCGTGGCGTTGTTGGCACGCAGAATCTCGTTGATGAGTGAGAGGGTGCGCGCGGAGTAGTGACCCAGGAAGGCGCCGTCCATGATGAAGTCGGTGTAGAAGGCGTTGTACAGGTCGGCGGCGTGCTGGTCGGCGGGCGAGTCTGTGGCAGGATATGCCGGCGTCAGGACGTTGACCATGCCAATGCGTCCGCCCAGGTGCTCGGTCTCGTCAAGATCCTTATACAGGTTGACGGCGCGGGCGTGGGCAACGAGCTCGTTGTGCTGGCTCTGGATGCCGCTCGTCACATCAAAGTGATGGTTGGGCGGGAAGTTGCCTTGGATGTATTGGGAGTGCGAGAGGCTGATGAGCTCGTTGATGGTGAACCAATTCTTGACCTCGCGGAACTCGCGGAAGCAGAACTCGGCATAGCGCACATAGGCGTCGACGGTCTTGCGGTTGAGCCAGTCGCCCTGGTTGAACAGGGCGGCGGGGGAGTCAAAGTGATGCAGGGACACATAGGGCTCGACGCCATACTTTTTGCAGCAGGCGAACAGCTCGTGGTAGTGCTTAACGCCCTCGGCGAGGGGCTCGGCATCGTCGCCGTTGGGGAAGATGCGGGTCCAGGCGATGGACACACGGATGGCGTTGAGTCCATGCTCGGCAGAAAGGCGGATATCCTCCTCGTAGCGGTTGTAGAAATCACTGGCCGGGTCGGGCAAAAAGCGACCCTGGGCGACAAGGTAATCGTCCCACATGGTCTTACCCTTGCCTGCCACCTTCGTGGAACCTTCCGTTTGGTACGCGGCGGTTGCGGCGCCCCAAACAAAGCCCTTCGGCAGCTGCTGTACGCGGTTTAGCAAAGACATATGCATACACCCTCTCGTCTCGCTGTTCGATATTGTGCGTTTGCGCTCAGGAGGCTCCCTGGTTAGCGTTCAGCGGTGAAAAAGCCCGATAAACACTATCTTAAAATGATTAGAACCAAAATGAGCACGTGAACATTTGACAATGAGCACGTTAACATCCGGCTGGGATGTATAGAAACAAAACAACTTCAAACAGCCGCGAACGGTTGTATTTGTTCGGTAAGCGGTTTTGATTGACAGAAGTTTTCATGTTGTGGTATATGGCTCGGGTATCATGAGCACGTTATCAATGTATGTACGATGCGCCATGGGCGCGGGGAATAGTTGGGAAGCAGGTTAGCGTGGAAGGCATGGCTCAGCAGACAAGGAATGGTCATTCGGCGAGCGCGGCAGAGGTTGCGGCGCTCGCTGGCGTGAGCCGCCAGACTGTGTCTCGCGTGGTCAACGGTATGCCCAACGTGACGGAAAAGACGCGCAAGCGTGTGCTGGCCGCCATGGAAGAGCTGGGCTTTCGTCCCAATTTTGCTGGAGCGGCGTTGCGCGGCGGGTCGTATCGTTCTATTGGCCTGTGCATGTACAACATCACACGTGTCGGTAACCTGGCGACGCTCGAGGGTATCATGCAAGCGGCGCGCGAGCACGATTTTGCCGTCACTATGATCGAGATGGGCGGCGACAAGCCCTATACACTTGCCGATGCCTCGCGCCGCATGGTCGAGCGACCCGTCGACGGCATGATTCTCAACATGAACCGCATGGCTCCCGATTTTGAGGAGTTTGTTCCCCAGCCGGGAGTGCGAACGGTCATCCTGTCCATGTATGCGCATCCGCGCTGCACGACGATCGACTCCGACCAGTATGGTTCGTGCGAGCTGTTGACCAATTATCTGCTGGAACATGGTCACTCGAATATGCGGTTTGTGGCGGGTCCGGAAAACTCGATTTCCTCGCGTTTTCGTGAGGCCGGTTGGCGCGATACGCTGGGTCGTGCTCATGTCGATGCCGCTCCGATGCTGCGTGGCGATTGGAGTGCGGACAGTGGGTACGCCATGGGCGAGCGGATTGCGGCCGAGGTGCTTGCCGGCGGGTCGCAGGCGCCGACTGCCGTGCTTGCGGCAAATGACCAGATGGCGCTGGGCGTTATCGCCGCGCTCGAGAACGCGGGCCTGTCCGTGCCCGACGACGTGAGCGTGGTTGGTATCGACGACGCACTCGAGGGACTTGTTCCTCACAATCGGCTGACGACGCTGCGATTTGATTTGCGCGGTGTCGGTAAGCTTGCGTTTGAGGCGGCGATTGGAGAGAGCTCGTCTATCGAGGCGATTCATGTGC
>UQUD01000120.1 GCA_900544225.1 uncultured Collinsella sp. | reverse complement strand
CGGGTCTGACCTTCGTGCTCACCGGCACGCTCGTCAACCGCACCCGCGACGAGGCAGGCGCGGCGCTCAAGGTGCTTGGTGCCAAGGTCTCGGGCAGTGTTTCAAAGAAGACGAGCTATCTGGTCGCCGGCCCCAAGGCGGGCTCCAAGCTCACCAAGGCCGAGCAGCTGGGTGTGCCCGTACTGGATGAGGACGCACTCGAGCAGATCTTGGCTACCGGTGAGGTGCCCCAGGCTTAGTGCATCGATAACCAAATTGAAGATCCGCCCGGAAAGCATGATTGAACTGCCTTCCGGGCGGATCTTATTTGGACGGGGCAACGGGCACTGTGATCTGCGTCACGTAGGTTGTGGGGTTGTCGCTGATGATGTCGTCGATGAGGGCGATCTCGCGCGAGGGGCCGACGGGTGTCAGGTTGCGCTCGCGCATATAGTTGAGCAGCTGCTCATAGCGTGGGGTTGCTTGCCCGTGCGTGCCGCGAAAGCTAATGGTCAGGCAGCGCGCGGCGGGCCGCGTCTCGAGGTCGCCCACGTAATCATCGGTGTCATCGAGCAGTAGAAAGACCTCGTCGTAGCCATCAAAGTCGCCGGCGGCGAGGCGCTCGGCGCTAATCCCAACGCCCAAGTTGCCCAGAAAGACAAAGGTCTCGTGCTGGCCCTTCTGCAGTTGACGAATCTGCCACTCCAACGCATAGGCGTCGGTGGGGTTGACGCGTTCGCGCAACACGGCGCAGCGAAGCTCGGGCGCATCGATTGTGCAAATGGTATCGAGCTCGGTGTTCAGGGCATCGTGCAACAGGGCAAGCCGGTTATCGATCTTGCGCGACACGCGTTCGAGCTCGCGGCGCTTGCGCTCGATGAGCTCCTGCTGCTGAGTCAGCTGCCGCTGCATGAGGTCCACATCGCGCGTGGTCACAAACTCACGGATTTGTGCGAGCGGCAAGTCGAGAACACGCAGATGACTGATGGTGTTGAGGGTGGAGAGCTGCCGCGATCCGTAGTAGCGGTATCCACTTGCCGGATCGATGTGTGCCGGATCCAGCAAGCCCATCTGCTCGTAATGGCGCAGCGTGCCCACGCTCAGGTTAAACAGGCGCGCAACCTCGCCAATGCGGAGCAGACCCTCGGTATGTTCAGTTGGCGAGTCGGTCATGGCACCGCTCCTTTCAATGGACGGGGAAGGGGCGCCGAGGTCGTACGACGCAAACGATCCTCTACGCCATCAGCTTGTCAAAAGCCCCGCGGCGGTTGAGTATGGTAAATGCCATCACGCAAATGACTGCCGACAGAATTGACCCGCACGGCGAAGCGATGCCCATGGGAAACAACGTATCGGAATAGGCATTCGACAGCAGCCACGCACCGGGCACGCGAATGAGCGCCACGGCCAGCACGTTGTGCGCAAAGCCGATGTAGCTCTTGCCGTATGCAGCGAAAAAGCCGCTAAAGCAAATGTGGATGCCGGCAAAGATTGCATCGAAAATATAACTGTGCATATAGCCGGTACCGGCGGCGACCACCGCGGCGTCCTTGGCAAAAAAGCCGATAAACGCCGGCGCCACCAGCCACATCAGCGCCGTGATCAGGCAGCCGTACACCACCGAGATCGTCATGGCGTCCTTGAGCACCTGACGCGCGCGATCGCCCTTGCCCGCGCCGGCATTTTGCGCCGTGAGCGCGCTGACGGTGGCGCCCATGGAGCTCGGCACAATGAACAAAAAGCTGATCATCTTCTCGACCAGGCCCACGGCGGCGGCGTCGACGAGCCCTCGGTGGTTGGCGATGACGGTGATAAACATAAACGCCACCTGGATACAGCCGTCCTGCACGGCCACGGGCACGCCGATCTTAAGAATGCTGCCGAGCACCTCGGGCTGGGGGCGCAGGTCGCTGCGCTTAACGTGGATGTTCGTGCGGCGGCTCTTGAGCCACACGAGCGCGAGGACAACGCTGGCCGTCTGGGCGGTTACCGTGCCGAGCGCCGCACCCACGGGGCCGAGCCCCATGTGTCCGATAAACAGAAAGTCGAGCGCGATGTTGATGATGCATGCCACGCCAATCACGTACATGGGCGAGCGCGAATCGCCCAGCCCGCGAAAGATGGCCGAAAGAATGTTGTACGCGGCGATAAACGGAATGCCGACAAAGCAGATACGCAGGTAGGCGGCGGTTCCTTCGATCGCCTCGGCCGGCGTGCCAATGAGCGCCACAACCTGCGGGCACAGCGCAAGCAGGACAACGGCCAGCACCACCGAGACACCCATAAAGAGCGTGATGGTGTTGCCGATGGCGGTCTCGGCACGGTCGAAGCGACGCGAGCCCACGGCGTGGCCGACAATAACCGTCGTTCCCATGGCCAGGCCCACAAGCGTCACGGTAATGATATAGAGCGTCTGCGCGCCATTGCCCACGGCGGTGATGCCGGCGGCGCCGCTGAACTGCCCCATCATGTACAGATCGGCCATGCCGTAGAGCATCTGCAAAAAGTACGAGAGCATATAAGGCAGGGCAAAGACCGCGATGGTCTTGAGGACATTGCCGCGTGTGAGGTCGTGTTCCATGGGCGGGGCTTTCTGGCTGGGTTTGTTTACGTACCAGTGTAGTGAAAATCCTACAACGATTGTAGAGTCAAGGTTTATGTTGGGTGCCGGGCGAAAAAGTGAGCCTGTATTCATTTCCCATGGTTTAAAAGAGCTGGATTAACCCGTTCGAGCATGATGCTTTGACCTCTCCGTGCCCCTCGCCTCAAACCATCACAACATTCGATGCTTTTCCCGATTTTGGCAAAAAACATCGAATGTTGCGATGGTTTTTCTACCACTCGATCGGGTGGAATCGCTTTCTTGCGCGCGAAGGTGTGCGGACCCGTGGGCAGGGGAATAAGGTTGGTTATCCGACTCCATTGGAGGGCTCATGGACCTGCCGATCGTCCTGTCCCATAAGACTGCCTGGCTGTACCACAACGTGGCGCGCCCGTCCGAGCCGCTCTCGCGAGCAAGCAGCCTATACGATGAGGACTCGCTTGCTAACGAGGCGGAGCCGACTGCGGACCTGCCCAAATTGGGGCTCGATACCAAGGGGCTGAGGGCTTCAACGGCAGTTGGGATTGTTACCGACTATCTGGTTTCGCTCGGTATTCCACGAGAAAAGCTCGATCATATCGACACGCTCGTCAACTTCGATTTTGAGCGTTCGACGCCGGCTGGATTTAGGTGCCACGTGTTTGGGGCGCCGATACCTCCAGGCCATCTTATCGAGGTGGCAGAGGGCCTTCTGGTGGTTGATGAGGCCATGTGCTTTGTCCAAGCGGGTTCGTGGATGAGCGAGCCCGAGCAGCTGGAATATGGCTACGAAATCTGTGCCCGATATCATTTGAATCATCTGTCGACAGGCGATTATATCGAGATGGGGCAGAGGTATACCGTTGCCGACATGATTGCCTATTGCAATGAGAACCGATCTCGTCAGGGGGCTATACGCGCGGCCGCCGTGCTCAAGCGCGTGCACGATGGCGCGCGGTCGCCCATGGAGACGGCCACCGCAATCATGATCGTAGCAAAACGTTCCCAGGGCGGGCTGGGATACGCCAAGATCGAGCTCAACCATAGGGTCGATGTTCCCAACGAGTTCAAGTATCTCGCAAAGGCCGGGTATTTCGAGATCGACGTATATGCGCCTGCGAGCGGTACGGGGATTGAATACAACGGCTCGGACCATCTTGATAAACAGCGCAGCGCGTCGGATGCGGAGCGCATGACCGTGCTGAGCGCACTGGGCTTTAAGATGATCGTCCTCACCGGGACTCAGTTTGCCCATCAGCTGCAATTGCACCGGGCGATGAACGCCATCGCGCTCGCTATGGGTCTCAAGTGCGACCGAAGTGAGGCGTTCCAGAAACGGCAGAATGACCTGCGAGAATTCGTGATTCGGCACTGGGAGGGCGGCCTTTAGGGGCACTTTGGTCCTTCCACGGGGTGCTGCGGGCAGGCAAACCATCACAACATTCGACGTTTTTCGCCAAAATCGGGAAAAGCATCGAATGTTGTGATGGTTTGTATGCTGAGGATGGGCTTGGGAAGCCGGTCTTGCTCGAAGCGCCCTGTCCTGTCGTACGGGTGTCGGCATGATTCTCCCGTGGGGTATTATGTTTTCTGAAGAATAAAACGCCGCGTGAGGGGAGGGCTGCGTGGACGGGCACGTGCAACATGACGGCTTTGGCCGCGATATCAACTACCTGCGCATTGCCGTTACCGACAAGTGCAATTTCCGCTGCATCTATTGCATGCCGGCCGATGGCGTGGCGCCCCGTGCACACGACGAGCTGCTCAGCGCCGAGGAAATCGCCCGCTTTGTGCGCCTGGTGGCGGGGGAGGGCATTCGCCGCGTGCGCCTGACGGGTGGCGAGCCGCTGGTTAGCCGCCGTATCATCCCGCTCATCCGCGACATCCGCGCGATTCCGCAGATCGAGGACATCTCGCTCACCACCAATGGTGCCCTGCTGCCCAAGCTGGCGCCGCAGCTCAAAGATGCCGGGCTTAACCGCGTCAATATCTCGCTCGATACGCTCGACCCTACGCTCTTTGGAAAGATTACGCGCCTGGGTCGACTCGAGCAGACCATGGCTGGCATCGACGCAGCGCTGGCCTGGGGCTTTGAGCCGGTTAAGGTCAACTGTGTGGTCGTACGCCGGCTCAACCAGGATGTAGCGGCCCTCGCACGGCTGACCGTCGACCGCCCCATCCACCTGCGCTTTATCGAATACATGCCCATCGGCGACGAACGCACCAGTTCGCATTGCGCTGTGGACCCGCATGCGCCCGCGCTCAATCCCGAGCTGTGGGACGCGAGCGATACCGTGCCGAGCGACGAGCTGCGGGCGCGTATCAATGCCG
>UQUD01000119.1 GCA_900544225.1 uncultured Collinsella sp. | reverse complement strand
AAGGCGCGGCGCAGCAGCAGCGAGTTGCCCTCCCCCATCAGGCTGGCGGGGATGCGCGTGAGGTTTTCCTCGTCGCCCAGAATGTGGTCGATGTTAGAGCGGATGGGCAGGCGGTAGTCAAAGACCAGCTCGGAGGGGTCCTCGGCAAAGCGCACGCGGCACGGCAGGTACTCAAACGAGACCAGCATCGGATCGCTTTCCTTAAAGAAACCCTTTAAAAACCAGCGCTGGCGCGCATCGGGCTTGGTATTGGGCTCAAACAGACCGTAGATGGTCTCGTAGCGGCGCGTGTACAGGCCGGTGTTAAAAAGGCAACGGTCGTCGTCGAACACCAGCGGCAGGTTGGACGGCGCGGTCTGGTCCACGTCGCGCTCGGTCAAAAACACCGCGCGGCTAAACGAAAACGACAGGTAGTTTTTGAGGATGCGGTTGCTAGGACCCCAGTCCTCGGGATCGGCGAGGTCGACCAGGCGGTCGTAACAGGGCTCGGGGCAAAAGGCAAACTCGTAGACATTGCTGCACAGGGTGCTGGGGATTTCCATGTGGTGTCCAATCCATTCAATAACCGGCGTGCGGATGCTTAAATTCTATACGTGCGATGCAATTCCGGGGAGCACAACACAGTTGCACTAGGAGTCGTACTCCAGGGCGATCGGCCGCCAGACGAGGTCTTCGATGGCGCAGTTTAGGGTGTTTGCGAGCGCCAATGCCGAGGAAACCGAGGCGCGGCGTAGGTCGAGCTGGTTCTGCTCGTAGAGTTGTATGGCGCGAAGCTTAACCCCCGATTGGGCGGCGAGCTGTTTTTGCGTTAGTCCGGCCGCCTTTCGTGCTGCTTTGAGGCCCTTTTTGTCTGTCTGAGCGTTGTTCCATTTTTCGATAATAATCTGGGCGAATTTGTCTTCGGAGGCCTCGTGAAGCGGATGGTACGAGCCGATGATCCAATCGAGCGGGACGACTTCGAGTAGCTCATTAAAGCCCAAGCTGCTCATCCATTGCGTATAGGCCAAAACCCAGCCCGCCCAATACTGAGGCGAACGGTCGAACGGATAGGTCTCCCTGCATTCGACGGGGGTCAGTCCCGCATGGGCGATAATATCGCGCGCGAGTTCGTCGCCCGCCATGCTGCGGACGACGCGAGGCATACCGCGCTCAAACTGTTTCATCTCTAAAGCGTTCGACATGATCGCCGTCAACTCGGCTGGAGTCAGCCCTTGATCGCAGAGGGCGAAATCGACTGCCTCGCCCAGCGTTCTCATGGCATCCTCGAGATACATCTCACTGTAGGCGTGGGTCATTTTCTGTCATCCCCTCTCGAATGATATCGACGATACGAATTCCCTCAAACGGATTCTCGGCAAGTGGCTGCCGATATTCAATACTGGCTTCTAAGACTCTCCGAGTTCGGAAGTGCGGGGAAAGACCGAGTTCCGCCAACCAGACCCCGGTTATACCCTTTCGTGACCTGCGGTTTTGACGCCAAAATTTGGTTTGTGCTCGGCTGGTTGCGATTTTTCCCCGCACTTCCGGAAATGGGCGTTATGGCTGTGTTGTGCACGGCAAGAAAAGCGCCGAGAAAAGGGCAATCAAGCGGCAGCCGGTAGTCTTGGGAAGCGTTATGGGTATTGCGGTGGCTGTAAGCCTTTACCGGATGAGGTCTGCCAGGCACAACTCGCCCTTGGGGATCTTCGAAAGTCGCTTGTATTCCCTGGCGGCCGCCGTAAGCGAATCGGCATCCCAATAACTTTTGAGGAAGCCTTCCCTCTTTACCTCGTGCATGCCGAGCTCCTGTTTGCAGAAGTCGCTCGGTTTCATGCGTCCGCCGTGCCAGCGTCTCCACGAGCCCTCTCGAATAATGGCCAGCACCTCTATCTCGGGATGGGTCACGTAGCTAACCACCGGGAAGCGGCCGGCGTACAGGTTGCCGAGTTTGAAGCGTTCTTTCCTCGAGTCCAGCACCCTGACGATGCAGACTGGCCAGTCATAGTCTAAGTTGAGGTAGCTATCTTGGATATCGGAGGCTTTGCGCAGGCGGGGGACGTCCACGACGTCGGCCTCTGAAAAGACGAGCGCGTCCGCCTCGAGGAGAATGTCCACGGCCACCTGTTCCGCTGTTCCCTCGCAGGAGATGATCGGATGATATCCCGCAAAGTGAAAACCGTTATCACCGCTCATCGGACACCTCCTCTGCGACGAGCTCTTTAAGCGCGCGCACGTCGGCGTAGCGCGGAGCGGTCCCCTTCACAAAGTTCGAGGCGAATACCTCCGATTTCTTGTTCTCGATGCGTTTCACGCGGTCGGCGTACTTCACCACGCGCGCACCGCTGTTGCGTCGGGCGAGAAAGAACACGTTGTCCTTGCGGTGCACGTGATCGAGGAGCTGCGGGTAGTGAGTCGTGAAAACCAGCGTCGCGCCGTTGGGGTTGGTCCCGCGGGCGGCAAACAGATCAAGCACGACGTTAACCAGTTGGCGGTTAAGGTGGTTCTCCACCTCGTCGACTAAAAGGTAGCCGCCGGAGCGCAGGACCCTCATTGCGCGCTGCACCAGCCCTAGGCCACGTACAGTGCCGGAGGAGAGTACCTCGGTGAGCCCCCGCTCGGAGATCGTGATGGGCTCGCGACCTGTAAACGTCAGTACGAAGGCGCGACCGGAGTCCCGGACCTCGAGGTGCTCGATGCCAGAGTCGAAAACACGAAGCACGTCGTCGAGACCGTTGAATTGCTCAGTGAGGCGGAAGCCACCGTCGCGCAATGCTATCGCTCGGATGCGATGGCCGAAGTCCTTGGCGAGCACAGCGGCTGCGACGGAAACGTCAGGCGGCGTAAGCGCCGCCCAAGAGTCCGGCATCTGAGCACGGTCGCACAGCGGGGACGCGAATTTCTCGATTTCGGCCCAGGATGCCAGGGTCGAGCGCTTGAGGGCCTTGGCTGGCAGCGAAGAAATCACCTCATCGGAGAACGTCAGCTCGGGACCGTCGTCGCCTCCTTCGACAGTCTGTAGCACCGACTCGAGCAAGTAAAGACGATCTGCGTGCCATATGACGCACTTGAGCTTGGACGGGCCGTCGAACGCGGCGGGGAACGTTGATGGGAGCCCGCCGCCGCGCGCCGGAGAGCCGTCAACAATGCGGCAGGCGAGCTCCAGCAGGTTCAGTGCTGTTGTCTTGCCCGTAGCGTTAATGCCCGCCAGCGCAACGACGCTATTCACGTAGAGATGGTCCGCCAGTTCGAAAGCCGACTCATCGGAGGCCGTCACGCGGTCGGAGGCGAACAGGTCGATTTCGAATAACCCGTCTTCGAACATCGAGAGATGGTCGAAGCAAACCTTTAACAACTTCATCTCAAGCCTTTCGAATACTTGAAACAGAATTTATGGCTCAAGTATAACACATGAAGGATATCGCGAATTAAGCCTGCCACTAGGCAGAAAAGGCTTATCCGCATTGCCGACCTCGTCGATATGCAGGTTCAAATGCTTAGACATTTGATCAAATCGTACAAAATGGCGAGGTACGTACCTCGCCGATCTGGCACCTCCAAGACGACAGTCTCTTCGGAGGTTAAATTCTCTCACGCTTCAGGAGCTTTTAGAGCTGCATCGATAAGATCGGCGCCGTTGTCGAAGCGACCGGACTCCCCCGTCACTAAGAACGCATCACCTTCGCGAATGGCCTGGAGGGTCACCGAGTTGGGTTCTTTGGAAGGGAAAGGCCGCGGGCCGGTATTCGCAAGCTCCTCCTCCTGCTTACAGCGCTTCATAGACACGCACCTCATCCTGCTCGATGCTTTTGCGGAAGGTCGGGCGCATGTGCTCTGGTGGGTTAGTGACGACATCGACCTTTCGCCCAAGTTCCATCTCGAGCTCATAGGAGAGTTCGTAAAGCGTGCCGAACGTCATGGTGTTGCCGCAAACTAGGCGCAAGTCAATATCGCTATCGGGCGTTTGCTCGCCTCGGGCAAACGAGCCAAATAAAAATGCTTCGCTGACGTCGTATTGAGTCAGCACGCGGGAGACGGCAGTGGATATGTCGGTAGTCGAAATCATGGGTTATTTACCGTTCAACAGTAGAACGTCAGAGGGCCAGCGCCGAAACCGCCAGTCCGGCTTTTTGGCGTTCGGCGAGCTCGAAGATAAACGGGGCGTTTGATCTAACAAATTCTGTCAAGAAATTGAGGTCATCAGCAGTAAGTCCTTCGACATTGAACCATTTGACCGCAGGCAAGAAGCATTCCGCATGGTCAAAGCCAAAGTCAACCGGGCGCTCGACGGCTACGCGAACGGTTCCGTCTTCTCTTGTCTCTGAGTAGGCAAACTGGGTGCCATCATCAAGCTGAACATAGCTCCAAAACATTACTACCTCCTTAGTGTTTGCATTTGAGTATAAAGAACGGAGTGGATTTAACACGAGGTGAATAGAATTGATCCAATAAGACCCGTACCCTGCGGCTGGCTACACAAGCGATAGTTCTTGTTTCGAAAACGCATATGGCTGCACGTTAGACATTGCATGCATGAAAAAAAGCAACGCTCTCTTGACGAAAGCGTTGCCCTTGAAGCTCCTACAGAGCTCTTGTATCGCAGTCAAGTGCGTCGTACCGCATCAGCAGCGATATGCGGCGCTCAGAAGCATTGTCCCCAGCAGGAATAGCGTTAAGGAGGCAGCTATCCAGTAGCCGTCGCCGGTCTTGGGAAGCGCCGGCGTTGTTGCCATAGTGGATTTGGGCTTGGTCGTCTTGGTGACTGTGGTCTTGGTGACCGTTGTCTTGGGCGACGTAGCTGCGGGTTTCACCGTAGGATCCGTCGCCGGTCCCGCACCGGGTTGCCCCGAAGCGGGATCGGCGCCACCAGCAGACTCGCCCGTGCCATCCCCCGGCACCTCGCCGCCGGGCGTGTCAGTCTCCCCCGCC
>UQUD01000118.1 GCA_900544225.1 uncultured Collinsella sp. | reverse complement strand
GGAAGTAGCGGTCGCGCGCGCTGCCGGCGTTTTCGAGCGCGACGTCGAGCGGCAGGTCGCGCTCGGGCTCGCGCAGGTCGTCGCCCATCACGTTGGACAGGCTTCCGATAGGATGGAACGTGGGCTCCACGTCGGGCAAGTCATATTGCAAGACGGGCTCGAGCATCTGGACGGCGTCGTTCATGTAGGACGTCATCTGGGTGAGCTCGTCATCGGTCAGTGCGATCTTTGCGTACTCGGCAATGCCGCGCACGTCTTTCTCGCTGAGTGCCATAGGCGCTCCCTTCCGCATAACAGTTAAACCGCTCTAGTATACAAGGCAACGCCGCTTGGAGCAGGTGCTTTAGCCAAATGCAGCGAAAACGTAACGAGGGCGGCGGGCTGGCAGGCGGCGGGCTGGCGGTTTTACAGTGAAACCGCACCGTCCATAGCGAAAACCGTCCCGCCCACAACGAAAAGCATCCCGTCCGAAACGAAAAGCATCACAACATTCGACGCTTTTCGTCAAAATCGCAATAATCATCGAATGTTGTGATGGTTTGGAAGTCCCGTCCACCACAAAGGTGCCTGTCCCCATTGCGGTGGCTCTGAACGATGTCTTATGCCGAGGCCTTGGCCTTGCGGCGCTTGCGGACCGCGTGGATCACGATGTCCAGCAGCAACAGCACAATGGCCACGACCACGATGAGCACGGCAAACTCGCGCTTGCCCCAGTGGCGGCCGGCCAGCGACTTTTGCTTGTCGACGTCCTTCTTGTCGTACTTGGTACGCACGCAATGCACCAGCAGACGATGGTCGTTCACGCCGTAGGGCGTGCAGGTGACGAGCGTCAGCTTGTCGGCGCCGGGCTCGATGGTCAGCGACTCCATCTCCTCGGGCAGCACCACCTCGGAGTCCACCATCTTGTAGGCGAGCGTCTTGTTCATGGTGTGCAGCAGCACCAGGTCGCCGGGCTCCAGCGAGTGGATGTCGTCGAACATGCTCAGGTTGCGCATGCCCGAGTGCGCGGTGAGCACGCAATGCGTCGAGGTGCCGCCCACCGGCAGGCTCGTGCCCTCCAGGTGGCCGACGCCCGCCATAAGGACTTCCTCACTCGTGCCGTGGTAGATGGGCATGCTCACGTCGATGGAGGGGATCTCGACCCAGCTCATCATGGGGTCGCGGTCAAAGATGAGCTGCTGGGCGTAAGGCTCAATCTGGTCGGCGGGAAGCTCGGTGGCCTCGCCCGCCAGCTGCTCGTTAAAGGAGCGCGCCTGGAGCAGGATGCGCTCGCGCTCCTCGGCAGACAGCGCGTCCACGGTGCTGGACACCGTGCTGATCTGGTTGAACACGCCCGAGGCCTCGAGCCGGTCCAAGATCCACGGCCAGGTCATAAGGCCCACGCCAATAAGGATGATGACGATGGTGATGAGCCGGTCGGCCCAGCGCGGCAACCGCTTGCGACGACGCTTGGGTTTTGGTTGAGGTTTGGGCTGAGGGCTTGAGCCACCGTTGTCCGCAGCGTTATTGCTCTTCATATGTTTGGCGCCCTGCACCATCGCCGGTCACTCCTCTACAACTCAAGTTGTCTAAACAAATAATAGCCGATTAGCGAGCTTCCGCGGCTGGCAACGCAGCTAGACTGCACCGTCCGGGCCACGTAACTCCACTCAACCAATCAAGCCATATGTTGCTTTCATCGTCTCGAGCAACTGCGCCATCGTTACGCCCGCAACCCCAATCTGTTTCAGATTGACGTCGCCCACCTCACAATCTTTAACAAACGCAAGCATATCGTCCTTCAGTTCTCCGCCTAGGTCGACACCTTCCGACTCGCCAAGCAATTGAGCAAGCCTCAGCGCATCGCGTTTATGCTTTTTTACCTTCCTCGAATCAACGTTCTCCCCCGCTTCCCTTCTAGCTTTTAGGTCGAGATACGCCTTCGCTTTGAACGGGACAATGTATTCCGTCCCCAGGACCGAAACGCCGCCTACGGTTCGAATTCCCTGAAGGAACAAGCCGTAGTAAGCATCGTCCAACAAAATTGCCGAAAGACTGCTTATGTTTTCATCAACGTGAATTGGCGCCACATCAATCCCCTCACGACCCTTTAGAAAGTCAGGGCACTTCCCGAAGAGTTCGATCATATGAGGGTAACCCGGCCTCTTAGGCTCTGTAAACCGATAAAAACATGAGTCTTTGCCTTCGCCCCAGCCGCAGCGATAACCGCCATCACGCACCAAAGTCCATATAGCTTCTGCCGTCTGAGGCAACCGGTCATCGGCGACAATTACCACATCAAAATCGTGAGTCGCCCTAAACGGAAGTCCCGCCTCCGCGAGCAAAATGTCGCATGCCGTGCCGCCGATAAGAGCATACGATCCTGCAGCTTCTTGCATATGCTGCTGAAATTTTTGGAGACCTTCTACAGCGCTTCTTGCCATGGATATTCCTTTCCAAACATGCGATCGACTTCGAGCTGAATTCGCTCATCGTCGATTGCCGCCAAAGATAGCGCAAGCGAAATGTCGTCGACACGGGAGGAACCGGCAAACACGGGCGCATAGCGCCACACTTGGATCATCGCCGTTTCGTTATCCGGCAACTCCCCGTCTGCGACTTCGAGGTCGCTCAGTTTACGCCATGCACTTCTTAAGACGGCCTTTTGTTCCATGCCCGGTGCAGCGAGCATGGAACGCGCGGCGAGCGCCGTCTCCCCGGCGTCAACAAGACAGTCAATCTGCGGTGTCTTCCTTGCAAAAAAGACCTTCGAGACAGGCGAGGAGAGCTCTGTCATGTGCTCGCTAAGCAGAAGATCAACGGCAACAGGGAGCACGACAACACGTCGCTCGCAACGCTCGCGCCTCGCGAGCCCCCTGTCAACAAGCTCGGTTATGGCCTCACTCGCGCGGCTTGCCGAAATCCCAAGCGCGCGACAAAGGTCATAGGGGCGATATGGCTCCTGGGCTGCTCCCCAGATTGCGGCAGCCTGTGCGTTGGGTGACATCTTGGTCGCGTGATTGCGAAACCAGGCACCGCCCCTCTCCGTGCAGGCTGTGCCCATAAATGGAAGAAAAGCCTGTCTACCTGGGCAGACAAAGGGAATCCCTTGTGCGACCAATGCTTTGCGCTGACGCGCATCGGCATCAGGAAACGAAACGACAACAGGAGTCTCCGCGCGTAAGGCTAGCTGACTATAGACTCTCTTAGCCTCGGGAAGCCCGACGCCAGTAGGCAAACTTGCAAGCAAAAACGAAAAACCGTTTGCGTCAACAGCGCGGACCTCAATCGCCCGCAGATGCAGCGGCAAGTGTGCGGATCCAGGCCAAGTTTTGGTCTTGGCGGAGAGGCCTAATGCTTCTTGTAAGTAGATTAGCGCTTCGTTCATTTCCATCGTTTTCGCTTGGTTCCAGTTTAAATTGGAATTATACATAATTTTCGGAATTAACGAGATTCCTTTCGTGCATAAGTCCATTATTTGCGTTTTCAGAATATCCCGGATCAGCGGATGATTCGGGATACAATCGTTACAGGAAACGACGCACCCTGCGTAAGTGTTCGAAAGCGCGGGCGACCAGTTTCCGGTGTTGTTAAATGTCCGGACTCCGAACCACGGGCATTTCAATTTGCACGCGCGGCGCAAATGCCTTCTACCGTCCGCACCGCGCGTGCGCCTACGGACCTTAAACTGAACCTCATACGAGTCAAGAAACGCGATGACGAACGTACCCGCATCGGACGGTGGAGCCTGGCTGCGTTATCCCAAAAAGAACGGGGCAGACTCCAGTGCGGAGTCTGCCCCGAAAAGAGAATGGCAAAGCAAGAACGTAGATGGACGAGAAAAGTGTCCGCAAGTCTCATGGCCATCACATCCCACCTGCCAAAGTGATGGGTGAGCGAGCGTTACTCGTGCTCGGACTCCTCAGCCTGCTTACGGCTGCGGATGAGGTGTGCCACGCCGATGCACAGCACTGCGCTGCCAGCGATCCAAGTGAAGGTCACGCCGTTAAGACCGGTCAGCGGGAGGCCGGAGCCTTTCTTGTTCTTGACGGTAAGGGTAACGGTGCCGCCACCAGAAGAGGAATTGGTGACGAGACCAGAACCATTCTTGGATGTGGTCACCGTCAACGTATTCTCGCCCTCATTCTGATTAAGACCCGTGGCAGTAATGGTGAACGTGAATTTGGGCACGGTGTTATAGCCGGGGAGCGTATGGGTCTCCTCGACCGTGTAAGCGCCAGCATCGAGGCCCTTGACGCTGATTTCGCCCTTATCATCAGTCGTAAAATCATAAGCAGTATTGCCCAAAGAACCGTTCACTTAGACATACTGGGCGCCGGCGCCCTCGTCGGTTCCCTTGGAAGAGGTGCCGGGCGGAGAGCGGAGCATGGCCACCGGACCCACCGAAACACATCTCCACCGTTCCTTCAACTAGGAAAATGCCGCCCCGGAGCCCGGGAGGGACCCCGGGGGCTTTCGGCTAACTGCGGGAACGGCCTATCCGCTCAGTATGTTCAGCTGAGATCAGAAATCAACCGGAGAAATCGACCCTACTAAAAGGAGGCCGTATATGAAGACTGTATATCCCTTTTGCCTCCATATACACAAGAAGCGCCCCTCGGGGCGCTTCTGAGAGGCTCCCCCCTAGGATGGACCCCAGGGGGAGCCTATGGACCTCAAAGGCCGCTGCGAACCGTTCGCAGTCGGGCCGTCGAAGGCCTCGTTACTTAAGCTCAGGCCAGAAATCCTTGTTGGCCTCGATCATGTCGTCGAGAATCTCCTTGGCGACCGTCATGGACGGCACGGTCTTGTTGAGCGTGAACGCCTTGAGCGCCTTCTCATACGAACCCTCGATGCACGCCTCGACCACGAGCTTCTCGGAGTTGAGCTGCTGCATCATGAGGCCCTGCTGGAACAGCGGGATGTTGTCGCGCGAGATGACCTCGGGGCCGTTCTTGCCGATGTAGGCGGGCAGCTCCACCATCGCGTCGTACGGCATGTTCGGGATCGCGCCGCGGTTCTGGCAAATGACCAGGAAGCGAGCGAAGGCGTCACGCTTCGAGCGATATTGAGCACCAACGCGGGCGCTAGCGCAGGTGTCGCCCGCGATACTTAGGAGAATCAGCATCGGAATCGGGGGAAGCCGAGGAGGCTGAAGCAGAGGAGGCGAAGGGAGCCGCAGGCCTGGAGGCTCCCACGGTCCACCCGTTTCCGCCATCGCCACCAGCCGCGTCGGCGTCCAGCGTCACCGCGGCGGCAACG
>UQUD01000117.1 GCA_900544225.1 uncultured Collinsella sp. | reverse complement strand
CCGGCTGCCAAGGAGCGCCTGCGCCCGGCCGTGACCGAGCGACCGCCGGTTCCGCACGCCGATCTAAGCGAAGCCGAACGCGGCGAGATCGAGCGCCAAGTGGCGCCCATCGAAGACCAAAAACTGCGCGAGGCCCTCGAGAATGCCATGAGAGCCAGTGCCGAGTGGGTCAAGGGCGTGCAAAGCAAGAAAGAGCCTTAAATCGCATCTGGTGGCCTTGTAGAGCCAAATACCCTCGCTCCCGAGGGTATTTTTTTACGATAAACTAGTAAGGCTGTACACATTTTCTTAGCTGAAGGAGGACGTGTGGCAAACGAAAACGATTACGATGGCGGCGAGATTAAGATTCTCGAAGGTCTCGAGGCCGTTCGTAAGCGCCCGGGCATGTATATCGGCTCGACGAGCGCCAGCGGCCTGCATCACCTGGTGTGGGAGATCGTTGACAACTCCGTTGACGAGGCCATGGCCGGTTTCTGCACCGAGATTCACGTGACGGTCCACGCCGACAACTCCATCACGGTCGTCGACAACGGGCGAGGCATCCCCGTCGACGAGCATCCCATCAAAAAGATCCCGACGCTCGAGGTCGTTATGACGATCCTGCACGCCGGCGGTAAGTTCGATAACTCGGCCTACAAGGTCTCGGGCGGACTGCACGGCGTGGGCATCTCCGTCGTCAACGCACTGTCCAAGCGCGTGGTCGTGCAGGTGCGCCGTGATGGCAGCGTCTACGAGATGGAGTTCTCGCGCGGCAAGACCGTCAAGAAGATGGAGGTCGTGGGCACCTCGGATTCGACGGGCACCACCGTCAGCTTCTGGCCCGACGACGAGATTTTCGAGACCTGTGTCTACGATTTCGATACGCTGCACAACCGTCTGCAGGAGACGGCGTTCCTCAATAAGAATCTAAAGATTGTGCTGACCGACGAGCGCGAGGCGACTCCCCACGTGGAGGAGTTCTGCTACGAGGGTGGCATCATCGACTTCGTCAAGTTCCTCAACGACGGCAAAGACGTTCCCGAGGCCTTCAAGGAGCCCATCTATATCGAGGGCAAGTCGGATCCGGATGCGCCCGTGACCAAGATGGGCGAGGTCGAGGTGTCCCTGCAGTGGAATGCCGGCTACGGCGAGAACGTCATGTCGTTTGCCAACGACATCTACACCCCCGAGGGCGGCATGCATCTCGAGGGTTTCCGCACCGCTCTCACCCGCGTGATTAACGATTACGCCCGCAAGCAGAACCTGCTCAAGGAGAAGGACGCCAACCTGAGCGGTGACGACGTGCGCGAGGGCCTTTCGGCCGTCATTTCGGTTAAACTGCCCGATCCGCAGTTTGAGGGCCAGACCAAGGCCAAGCTCGGCAGCTCCTACATGCGCGCGCTCACGCTCAAGATCGTGACCGATGGACTGACCGATTATCTGGAGGAGCACCCCAAGCCCGCCCGCGAGATCGTCAAGAAGGCCCAGCAGGCCTGCAAGGCCCGCAACGCCGCCCGCAAGGCGCGCGAGGCGACCCGTCGCAAAAGTCTGCTCGAGACGGCGTCGCTGCCCGGCAAGCTCGCCGACTGCTCGGTGCGCGATGCCGAGCTGACCGAGCTCTTTATCGTAGAGGGCGACTCGGCAGGCGGTTCGGCCAAGGACGGCCGTCGCCGAGACATCCAGGCGATTCTGCCCCTGCGCGGCAAGATTTTGAACGTCGAGCGCGTGGGTGACCACCGCGCGTTCTCGAGCGACACCATCCAATCCCTGATCACCGCGATCGGCTGCGGCGTCACGACGAGCGCCGGCGACGGTGGCGACTTCGATATCAGCAAGGCGCGCTACCACAAGATCATCATCATGACCGATGCAGACGTTGACGGTGCGCATATCCGCATCCTGCTGCTGACGTTCTTCTACAAGTACATGCGCCCGCTGATCGATGCCGGCTATGTCTATGTTGCCTGCCCGCCCATCTTTGGCATTAAGGTACGCAACAAGATCCATTACGTGTATCCCAACGGCCGCCAGCCCGAAGACGAGATTCTGCGCGACACCATTCAGAGCTTGGGCCTGAACCCCGACGACAACGACGAGGACGGCAAGGCCAAGGACGGCAAGATCACCAAGAAGCGCAAGGGCTATACCGTTCAGCGCTACAAGGGCCTGGGCGAGATGGACCCCAAGCAGCTTGCCTCGACGACGATGGACCCCAAGACCCGTATCCTGCAGCGCGTGTCGATCGAGGACGCCGTGGTGGCGGACCGCGCCGTGCGCGAGCTCATGGGTTCCGAGGTCGGCTATCGCCGTGAGTACATTGAAAAGCATGCGCATGATGCACGATTCCTTGACGCTTAAGAGGAGGTAACGTGGCAGACGATATCAACAACAACGAGGGTATGGACGAGGCCGGCGACGCCGGCATGCCCGATGATCTGAAGCGCCTGCTCGCCCGCGCTGAGCAGGGCGAGGACGGCGATCCGGATTCCTATAACCCCGACGCCGAGGATGAAGAGGATGAGGATGACGACGCCGAGCTCGAGGAGAGCTTCGGTGCGGTCGATCGTGGCGCCTCGGCCGGCGAGGATATCAACGGCGGTCAGCTCCAGATTTCGGAGTTCGGCCGCGAGATGAAGCAGTCGTTCATCGAGTACTCGATGTCGGTCATCACGGCGCGCGCCCTGCCGGACGTGCGCGACGGCCTAAAGCCGGTGCACCGCCGCATCCTGTACGCCATGAACGAGAGCGGCATCTACCCCAACCGCCCGCATAAGAAGTCGGCCTGGACGGTCGGCGAAGTTATCGGCAAGTACCATCCGCACGGTGACTCCGCGGTTTACGAGGCCATGGTTCGTCTGGCGCAGTGGTTCTCCATGCGCACACCGCTCATCGATGGCCACGGCAACTTCGGCAACATCGATGGCGACGGCGCGGCGGCCATGCGTTATACCGAGAGCCGCCTGGCAAAGCCTGCCATGGAGCTGCTGCGCGACCTGCAAAAGGATACCGTCGACTGGCAGCCCAACTACGACGAGTCGCTCGCCGAGCCCGTGGCGCTGCCCGCGCGCTTTCCCAACCTGCTGGTCAACGGTAGTCAGGGCATCGCCGTCGGCATGGCCACCAATATCGCCCCGCATAACCTCACCGAGGCGATCGAGGCCACCTGCTACCTGATCGACAATCCCGACGCCACCGTCGACGAGCTTATGCAGATCATGCCCGGTCCGGACTTCCCCACCGGCGCCATCATCATGGGCAGCGCCGGCATTAGGCAGAGCTACGAGACCGGTCGCGGCTCCATTACCGTGCGTGCCAAGGCTCACGTGGAATCCACCAAGACCGGTCGCAGCCGCCTGGTCTTTACCGAGATCCCTTACATGGTCAACAAGGGCACCCTGCAGGAGAAGATCGCCCAGCTCGTGAACGACAAGCGCATCGAGGGCATCTCGGACATGCGCGACGAGTCCAACCAAAAGGGCATCCGTCTGGTCATCGAGCTCAAGAAGGGCGTCATTCCGCAGGTCGTGCTCAACAACCTGTATAAGTACACCTCGCTGCAGACGACTTTTGGCGCCAACAACTTGGCGCTCGTCAATGGCGTTCCCAAATGCCTGAGCCTGCGCGAGATGCTGCAGCACTACATCGACCACCAGGTCGACGTCGTTACCCGCCGCACTCGCTTTGACCTTAAGAAGGCCCAGGCGCGTGCCCATATCCTCGAGGGCTACTTGATGGCTCTCGACCATATCGACGAGGTCATCAGCATTATCCGTTCCTCGCAGACCGACTCCGAGGCAAGCGGCCGCCTGATCGAGCGCTTTGGCTTTACGCCCGAGCAGACCACGGCCATCCTCGAGATGAAGCTGCGCCGCCTGACTGGCCTGGAGCGCGACAAGATCCAGGAAGAGCTGGACGGTCTGCGCCGCGCCATTGCCTACTACGAGGACCTGCTGGCGCATGAGGAGAAGATCCTGGGCGTCATCAAGGAGGAGATGCGTGAGATTTCGAAAAAGTTCGGCGACAAACGCCGCACCGAGATCAGCCATGTCGAAAAGGATCTGGATGTCGAGGACCTCATCGCCGACGAGGACATGGTCGTGACCATCACCCACACCGGCTACGTGAAGCGCATCCCGGTGGCTGCCTACCGCGCCCAGAAGCGCGGCGGCAAGGGCGTGTCGGGCGTCAACCTTAAAGAGGACGACGTCATCGACGAGATGTTTATCGCATCCACGCACGAGTACGTGCTGTTCTTCTCGAGCAAGGGCAAGGTCTACCGCCTGAAGGTACACGAGCTGCCGGTGGGTACGCGCCAGGCGCGTGGCACCGCGATCGTCAACCTGCTGCCCTTTGAGGAAGGCGAGAAGATCGCGAGCGTCATCAGCTGCCGCGAGTTCCCCGCCGACGAGTACCTGATGTTTGCCACCAAGAGCGGCATGGTCAAGAAGACCGTGATGAGCGCTTACGACCGCAGCCGCCGTGATGGCCTGATCGCCATCAATCTGAGAGACGACGACGCGCTGCTCGCCGTGCGCCGTGTGCGCGAGGGCGACAAGATCATCCTGGCCACCACTGCGGGCAAGGCGATCATGTTCCCCGAGGACCAGGTTCGCGCCACGGGACGCGACACCAGCGGCGTTCGCGGTATTAGCATGAAGGACGGCGTGAGCGTTTTGGGTATGGAGGTTACCAACGGCAACGGCGACCTGTTTGTCATCACCGAGCGCGGCTACGGCAAGCGCACGCCGGTCGCGGACTATCCGGAGCAGAACCGCGGCGGTCAGGGCGTCTACACCATCCAGATGACCGAGCGTAAGGGAAACCTCGCGGCCATGAAGACGGTGGGTCCGCAGCACGAGCTGTTCATCGTGACGGAAGGCGCGACGGTCATTCGCGTCAAGACCGATGAGATTAGCCAGACCGGCCGAGCCACCCAGGGCGTCAAGATGATGACCGTCGACGACAACGACCGTGTGTGCGCTGTCGCCCGCATGACGGCAGCTAAGGAAAAGCCCGAAGGCGAAGGCGCCGAGGCCGAGGCAACGGTCGATGCCGAAAATACCCCAGTCGACCTAGGCGACGGCAACGACATGCCAGAGGATCTCCTAGACGAGTAAGAGGCCCTAGCTGGTAGAAAATATCAGACCCCATATATCGGCGGTCGGCGCACTGCGCGCCGACCGCTTTTTTGAAAACCTCGGGACTCGCGTTCGCCCCGGCCGCACGGCGGCATGTGAAGTCGATCGCGAGTTCCGCACGAGCCGGAGAGCACTTAA
>UQUD01000116.1 GCA_900544225.1 uncultured Collinsella sp. | reverse complement strand
TGCGCAGCGCGGTGACGATGGCGGCGCCCGTGGGCGTCACGAGCTCGCCAGCGACCGGTGCGGGCGTGAGGGCGATATTGCCCGCCTGGCACAGGTTGACGACAGCGGGGACGGGAATGGGCATAAGGCCGTGGGCGCAGCGAATGGTTCCGTGGCCTTCGGAGAGCGACTCGACCACGATGTCCTCAATACCCAGGTCATCGAGGCAGATGGCGACAGAGCAGACGTCGACGATGGAATCGACGGCGCCTACCTCGTGGAACATGACGGTCTCGGGCGTTTTGCCGTGGGCCTTTGCCTCGGCGGCGGCGAGCGCGGTAAAGATGGCGAGCGCACGACGCTTGGCGCCATCGCTTAGCTGCGAGCCGTCGATGATAGCGGTGACGTCCGCCAAAGAACGGTGGTGATGGTGGTGGGCGTGATGGTGACCCTCGTGGCCATGGCCGTGGGTCTCATGATCATGCTCATGGCAGTGCTCATGCTCGTCATGGTCATGATGGTGGTGCTCGTGCTCGTGCTCGTGCGTGTGCTCGGCAGCTGCTTCGTTGCCGTAGAGCCATGCCATGTCGTGGTCGTGGTTCTCGAGCTCTTCTGCCAGCTGAACGTCGAAATCGCAGGCGTCGATGCCATGCTTGTTTACGCGCGTGACGGCGATCATAAAGCCGTCGACCGGCAGTGTGGCGAGCTGTTCGCGCAGGTGCTCCTCGCTGGCGCCCAGGTCGAGCAGGGCCGCGACGGTCATATCGCCGCTGATGCCCGAGGTGCCGTCGATGATAAGCGTGTGCTGATGATTGGACATGGAATGCTCCTTAGCGGGCGCGGGGTGTGCCGGCGCTCAGATGATTGATAAGACTTGCCTGGTAAGCGGCGCCAAAGCCGTTGTCGATATTGACGACCGATACGCCGCTGGCACAGGAGTTGAGCATGGCGAGCAGTGCGGCTACGCCACCAAAACTTGCGCCGTAGCCCACGCTGGTGGGAACGGCGATGACCGGACAGCTCACCAGACCGCCGATAACGCTCGCCAGCGCGCCCTCCATGCCGGCGATGGCGATGACCACCTGTGCCTGGGCAAGTTCCTCGGCATGCGCGAGTAGGCGGTGCAGGCCGGCGACGCCTACGTCGTAGAGGCGGTCGACCTCGTTGCCATAGAACTCGGCCGTCAACGCGGCTTCCTCGGCGACGGGCAGGTCGCTCGTGCCGGCGCAGGCGACGACGATGCGTCCGTTGCCGGTAGGGGAGGGCTTGCCGCCCACGAGGGCGAGCTGCGCGTCCGGGACATATCCCAGGTCGATGCCGTTGCCGAGGAGCTCCGAGGTGCGGGCTGTCTTTTCGGCATCCAGGCGCGTGACCAGGATGCGCTCCTGGCCGGCATCGAGCAGCGCTTCGATAATGGCGGCAATTTGCTCGGCGGTTTTACCGGCACCGTAGACAACCTCGCCGGCTCCCTGGCGCACTCCGCGCGAAAGATCGAGCTGTGCAAAACCCAGATCGGCGGTTGGCGCCGTTTGGATGCGCGTGAGGGCGACTGCCGGGGTGACTGCTCCGCCGGCAACATCGCTCAGCAATTGCTCAAGATCTTGCTTATCCATATATGTTCCCTTCGACGGCGCAAAGTCTAGCACTCAAAGGGTATGTTTCCGAACACTAAGACAAAATTGTTCGGAAACTATAGGACAGACTGATTCAATTGTTAGACGGATCGGCTAGTCACGCAGGATGATGTCCATGGCGAGCATCAGGTTGCGCTCGTCGATGGCAAATGGGGCGGCTTCGCGCGTCTTGGGCTTGGCGCAAAATGCGATGCCCGTGCCCGCGGCCTGAATCATGGGGATGTCGTTGGCGCCGTCGCCGATTGCCACGGTATGGGCCATGTCGACACCGCACTCAACTGCCCAGTCCAGCAGCTGGATGAGCTTGGACTCCTTGGTTACAATGTCTGCCGCCAGCTTGCCGGTGAGCTTGCCGTCCACGACCTCCAGGCGGTTAGCGAGGCAAAAGTCGATGCCCGCGGCGGCCACGATCTTATCGGCGACCTCGTGAAAGCCGCCGCTTACCACGCCGACCTTCCAGCCCTTGCTGTGCGCCGAGCGCACAAGCTCCAGCGCGCCGGGGGTAAACGTCACGCGCTCAAAGGTGCGCTCGAACACGCTCTCGTCCAAGCCGGCAAGCAGCCCCACGCGTTCCTCGAGCGCCTGCTTAAAGTCGAGCTCGCCGCGCATGGCGCGCTCGGTGATCTTCGCCACTTGCTCGCCTACGCCGGCCTCCTCGCCCAACAGGTCGATGACCTCCTGGTTGATGAGCGTGGAGTCGATATCCATAACGATGAGGCGTGCAGTCATGGCGGGCCTTTCCGAGTGCAGTTGTATTGGGGCACATTGTCGCACGCGGCGCGCCTGGGCGACGGCCAGGCCGCGTCAATTGTTTCGTCTCCGTCAAGTCTTTGGGCAAGAGTTACTTTTTCGCGGTACATCGACGTGGGTGCGATAAGATAGAACGCCATGTCTGGCTGCGCGGTTTACGCAGGCTGGGCAAATCTGTACGACGCCGCCCGGAACGACACGGGGCGGCACAGATCCATAAAGGAGGATCACTGGTATGAGCCAGACCCGTCCCATCGACGAGCATTCCATGCACACCCGTACCTGCGGCGAGCTTCGCCGCGAGAACGTGGGCGAAGAGGTCACCCTCACCGGTTGGGTGAGCCGTCGCCGTGACCACGGCGGCCTTATTTTCTGCGACCTTCGCGACCGCGAGGGCATCACGCAGCTCACCTTCGACCCCGAGCACTCCGACGGCGACGCCTTTAAGATCGCCGAGACCATGCGTCCCGAGTGGCCCATCAAGATCCACGGCGTCGTGCGCTCCCGTGGCGAGGAGACCACCAACACCAAGCTCGCGACCGGCGAGATTGAGGTCCTGACCGACCACGCCGAGGTGCTCAACACGTCCGTCACCCCGCCGTTCCAGATCGAGGACGGCATCGAGACCAGTGAGGACACCCGTCTGCGCTATCGCTATCTGGACCTCCGTCGTCCCGAGATGATGGCCAACCTCAAGCTGCGCTCCGACTTTACCTTTGCCATTCGCGAGGCGCTGCACAACCGTGAGTTCATGGAGGTTGAGACGCCCTCCCTGTTTAAGTCCACGCCCGAGGGTGCCCGCGATTTCATCGTTCCCAGCCGTATTCAGCCGGGCAACTTCTACGCCCTGCCGCAGTCCCCGCAGCTCCTGAAGCAGCTGCTCATGGTCGGTGGCGTCGAGCGCTACTACCAGGTTGCCAAGTGCTTCCGCGACGAGGACCTGCGTGCCGACCGTCAGCCCGAGTTCACTCAGGTCGATATCGAGATGTCCTTCGTGGACCAGAACGATGTCATGAGCGCGCTCGAAGAGGTTCTTGCCGACGCCTTCGGCCGCATGGGTGTCGAGATGCCCACGCCGCTGCGTCGTATGAACTACTGGGAGGCCATGGACACCTATGGCTCCGACAAGCCCGATACCCGCTATGGCATGCACCTGGTCGACCTGACCGACATCTTTGCCAACTCCAAGTTCAAGGTCTTTGCGACTGCCGCAAACGAGGAGGGCTCTGCCGTCAAGGCCATTAACGCCAAGGGCGCCGGTGCCTGGGCACGTGCCAAGATCGATAAGCTCGCCGGCGTGGCCTCCACGTTTGGCGCCAAGGGCCTGGCATGGATCGCCTTCCGCGAGGACGGCTCCATCAACAGCCCCATCGTCAAGTTCTTCTCGGACGAGGAGATGGCCGCTCTGCGCGAGCGCATGGACGTCGAGCCCGGCGACCTTGTGATGTTCGCCGCCGGCCCGCGCCTGCTCTCCGACGAGATCCTGGGCGGCATGCGTTCGCACATGGCCAATGCACTCGAGATCAAGCGCGAGGGCCACGACTTCCTGTGGGTCGTCAACTTCCCGCTGTTCCACTGGGATGAGGACCGCAAGGCTTACGCTGCCGAGCACCAGCCCTTTACCCTGCCGACCGAGACCGACATCGCCAAGATCGAGGCCGACCCGTTGGCAGCCGGTTCGTGCACCTACGACTTTGTCATGGACGGCTTTGAGGCCGGCGGTGGCGGTATGCGTATCCACAACGCCGAGATGCAGATGTCCATGCTCAAGCTCCTGGGCTTTACCGAGGAGCGCGCCGAGTCTCAGTTCGGCTTCCTCATGGAGGCCCTCAAGTTTGGTGCGCCCCCGATGGGCGGTTTCGCTCTGGGCCTGGACCGCGTGTGCATGCTGCTCACCGGTTCCGACTCCATCCGCGACGTCATGGCGTTTCCCAAGACGGCCAGCGGCTCCGACCTTATGTCGGGCGCCCCGAGTGCCGTTAGCGGCGCCCAGCTCAAGGACGTCAGCCTGCGCCTGATGTAGGCGAGCGGCTACATCTTGCTTGCAACGAGGGAAGGACGTGTGTCTTCCCTCGTTTTTTATACGCCGAGGTTGCGAGGGTATAGGTTGACTGGGCGTCGCGGAAACTACGACCTGGAATTTGCGTCCAGAACGGGTCGCGCGGTAGCGCACAGAGATGTGGTGTAAGAGGCGGGGCATGCCCCGCCTCCGCCCTTTCTTGAAAGGGAGGGGACACCGCCTAGAATTCGTCGTTGGAGTAATGAAGGTGACGAATGGAAGGAAAGGCGATGCCCCAAGAAGAGAGTGTACTGCGCCTCGGTCGCGACGAGGCCCTCGAGGCGGCGAGGCTTTGGCAGGAGTGCGGCGACGCGCGCGAGTTCGCGTGCAGGGTGCTGGGCGGCGTGATGAACGCACTGATGGACTCCGAGGCCCAGCAGATGTGCGGCGCGAGCCGCAACGAGCGCAGCGACGGCAGGGAGAACAGCCGCAACGGCTACCGCCCCAGGTCGCTCAAGACCGCCGTGGGCGACGTGGAGCTCGAGATACCCAAGCTCAGGCACGGCACCTACTACCCCGAGGGCATGCTCGCGCGATGGTCGCGCGTCGACACCTCGGTGGCCGCCATCGTGCAGGAGATGTACGTGTGCGGCGTGTCCACCCGCAAGGTCGAGCGCGTGGCGTCCAAGCTGGGCATATCCTCGCTGTCGAGCTCGGAGGTCTCGAGCCTCTGCTCCGACCTCGACGCCGAGGTGGCGGAGTTCCGCCGCCGCGACCTTTCGGGCACGCCGTGCTGCTACCTGTGGCTCGACGCCACCTACATGAGCTGCAGGGTCGGCTCGTCGGTCGTCTCGCAGGGCGTCGTGACCGCGATCGGGCTGGGCGCCGACGGGCGCAAGCACTTCCTGGGCTGCGACGTGGTCGACACCGAGA
>UQUD01000115.1 GCA_900544225.1 uncultured Collinsella sp. | reverse complement strand
GCGTAGCGCGGCGGGGCCAGTGGCAAGTCAAAAGACCATACGCCTACGGGCGAAGGGCCACCAAACTGGGCTAGGCAGCCGGGCAGATCTTCTTGAAGAGCTCGATGACGTCGTCGAGCGTCGCCTCGCGCGGGTTGCCCGGGAAGCAGGCGTCGGCCATGGCGTCCTTGGCCAGGACCTCGATCTCGTCAGCCTTCATGGCCTCGCAGACGTGCGGGATGTTCACGTCGGCGGAAAGCTGCTTAACGGCGGCGATGGCGGCGTCAGCAGCCTCGTCGGTGCTCATGCCCGTGGTGTCAACGCCCATGGCGACGGCGACCTTGGCCAGGCGCTCGGTGCAAACCGGCTTGTTGAACTCCATGGCGATCGGCAGCAGCATGGCGCAGGCGACACCGTGCGGGGTATCGTAGTGAGCGGACAGGGTGTGAGCCATGGCGTGGTCGATGCCCAGACCGACATTGGAGAAGCCCATGCCGGCGACATACTGGCCAAGAGCCATGCCCTCGCGGCCGGAGCCGGGCTGGCCGGACTTGGCCTCGGCGACGGAGTCACGCAGGTTCTCGCTGATCAGCTTAATAGCCTCAAAGTGGAACATGTCGGAGAGCTCCCAAGCACCCTTGGTGGTGTAGCCCTCGATGGCGTGGGTCAGAGCGTCCATACCAGTGGAAGCGGTCAGGCCGGCGGGCATGGAAGCCATCATGTCAGGATCGACGACGGCGACCTCGGGGGCGTCGTTGGTGTCGACGCACACGAACTTGCGGACCTTCTCGGGGTCGGTGATGACGTAGTTGATGGTCACCTCAGCGGCGGTACCGGCGGTCGTCGGCACGGCGATGGTGAACACGGCGTGGTTCTTAGTCGGAGCAACGCCCTCGAGGCTGCGGACATCGGCGAACTCGGGGTTGTTGATGATGATGCCAATGGCCTTAGCGGTGTCCATGGAGGAGCCACCACCAATGGTCACGATAGCGTCAGCCTCGGCGGCCTTGAAGGCCTCGACGCCGTCCTTGACGTTCTGGATAGTGGGGTTGGGCTTAATCTCGGAGTAGAGGCTCCAAGCGATGCCGGCGGCGTCGAGCTCGTCGGTCACCTTAGCGGTAACGCCAAACTTAACCAGATCGGGGTCGGAGCAGACGAAGATCTTCTTGTAGCCGCGACGCTGGAGCTCGCCGGGGATCTCCTTGATGGCGCCGGAACCATGATAAGAGATGGTGTTGAGAACGAAACGATTAGCCATTGATAGCCTCCCATCGTGTGCGGGGCATCCATTACGCCCCGCGCTATAAGTCCCATCCTAACGCTTTTGAAACAAAAAACGCGTGAGAACGTCAAAAGTGTTAAAGCGTTTCAACAGAATAACGGAGCCCTAGTCCTTCCCTCCCGACAGCAGCGAAGGCTAGATTATAGGAGCAATCGCCCAAAGAATGCGACCGACTCAGTCTATAAATTGTTTCTGTTTTAGCAATATATGTTTGACAATACGTTTATAAAAAGATACTTTGTAGTGAATAACATGCATGCAGCAAATAACGTCATTCATTTTGTTAGAAATTGCCCATGCGGTTATTGCAGCTGCATCTACTGCAACGTACAGCGTAATTCTCCGCACGAAGCAGAAGACGGTTCCAATTCGATCGAGGCGATGACACATGGTGGCTAGTTGTCCTAAATCGAGCAAGACGGCTACAAACGAATATCAAATCTCAATTGAAGGTAACCCTTATCCGCATACCCTGGCTCTCATCAACCCAGCGGGAGACAACCTCAACATCAAAAGACATGGGTTCACGGGTCCACTAGGACAGCTATTGAGTCTTAAATATACCGTTTATGACGATGCAAATGAAAAACTCTTCACTGTCGTCGACGGTGGTTTTAGCAACATGCCCAGGGTTGCGCTCATCATCGAACACGAGGAAGTTGCGGTGTTTGATTATGGCCTAAACAGACTTGAGATGAAGTGCGTAACGAACATACCGAATTACACAATAAAAGGTAACTTCCTATTTGGAGATTACGATATATTCAGCCAACGGGAAGTGAAGCTATCTTCAGTTATCGTCCTTCAATGTGATAAACAATCGTGCTTTAGCATACAGGTTTTGGATAAAGCCGAATTAGCCGCCGCAATTGGAATACCCACAGCCATTGCCCTTCTTAGGGCTCGGATTGAAGAGCATCTCGAATAAATCGCAAAAAGCAGTTCGTAGCAACATTCAGGAGCTGGATAGTTTTTTCTGGCTCCTGAATGTTGTTACGAACATGCACCTTAGCGCTTAAGACTCGCGGTCTGCCAGTCAGCTATGATGCGGGCCCATTTCCTGTGCAAATCGCGCTCGCGGTCGATGAACATGATGGCAAACGCGATAAACAGCAGCAAGCTCGCCACGACGATGGCGTGCAGGCCCATGCGCTCAATACACCAGTTGCCCAACACGGCGCCAAACACAAAGGTAAAGATCACGCCAAAGTACAGCAGGCCGTTTTCCAAAAAGCCGCGCCTGTGGGTGATGATGTAATCGTCCACGTTTTGCAGCGCGTTGCGCAAGTTGCCGATGCACATGGTCGTAGCGATGCCGTGACCGTGGATCTTGCGGAAGCTCTCGACCTGCATGCCGCAGGCAAACGAGGTGAGGCAGTTGGCGAGCAGGTTGAAATTGCCGCCCGGGATAAAGCTCACGCCCAGCAAGATGACGGCTTCAAAGAACACCGTCACCTGACGCCAGTGGATCACGCTGCCAAACCGCTCGTGTACCAGATCGGCAAGCATAATACCCACGGCAAACGACACCACTGGGAAGAAGTAGCGCCCCGCAAGTGCCCAGTTGCCCTCCGAGATGCTCACGCCCACGAGCAGGATGTTGCCTGTCTGCGCGTTGGCGAAAACATGGTCGCGCCCAATGTACGAATACACGTCCATAAAGCCACCGGCGAGCGCCAAGATGATGCCCAGCTCAATAGACTCCGATATCTGTTTGGCACGCTGCATCGTCGTGCATCCTCCTTGTTGACGACTCTCTCGTGCGTTGGCGGAAACATAGCCGCCGTTCATACTGTAACCCATTGACAACATGACGTGCGCGCGAGATGGGTTCCCCAACGCGCAGATACACAGTCTGGAAACAAACAGCGGGCGCGGCGCCGGCACCCGACGCCGCGTGTACTCCACCAGTCTTTTTAGCCCCGTCCCAAAAAGACTGGTTACAATTACGTGCAGCATACAAACACCGGGAGGGATCGTGGCAAAAAAGCCTCAGCACGCTCAGAACAACCAGCGCAGTCAGCAGGGCAAACAGAGCCAACAGCAAAAGCGCGGCGGTAAGGCGCAGGACTCGCGACCCACGCATGCCTCTGCAGCGCCTGTCCGCCCCTGGCGCCCGGGCCGCGATAAGTTCCTCCCCGTCAGCCGCGCCGACATGGATGCGCGCGGCTGGGACCAGTGCGACTTTGTCTACATCTGCGGCGACGCCTACGTGGACCACCCCAGCTTTGGCATGGCCATCATCAGCCGCGTCCTCGACGCGCACGGCTACAAAGTGGGCATCATCTGCCAGCCCGACTGGACCGACCCCGCCAGCATCACGGTGCTCGGTGAGCCGCGCCTGGGCTTTTTGGTCAGCGCCGGCAACATGGACTCCATGGTCAACCACTATTCGGTGACCAAGCACCGTCGCCATACCGACGCCTATACCCCCGGTGGCGAGGAGGGGCACCGCCCCAATCGTGCCGTCACGGTCTACGGCAACCTCATCCGTCAGACGTTCAAGGACGCTCCCATCATCATCGGCGGCATCGAGGCAAGCCTGCGCCGCCTGGCTCACTACGACTACTGGCAGGACAAGCTCAAGCGCTCGGTACTACTCGACTCGGGCGCCGACATCCTCATCTACGGCATGGGCGAGCACGCGATTGTCGAGATCGCCGACGCGCTCGACGCGGGACTGCCCGTCGATCAGATCACCTATATCAACGGCACCGTCTACCGCACGGGTTCGCTCGACGAGGTCTACGACTACGACCTGCTGCCCAGCTGGGACGACCTTACCGCCGACAAGCTCAACTACGCACGCAGCTTCAATGTGCAGCAGCAGAATATGGACCCCATCACCGGACACCGCCTGGTAGAGCCCTACCCCAACAGCGTCTATGTGGTGCAGAACCCGCCATCGGCGACGCTCACCACCGATGAGATGGACGAGGTGGCCGAGCTCCCCTACGCACGCGATTGGCATCCCGACTACGACGCGGCAGGCGGCGTGCCGGCCTTTGCCGAGATCAAGTTTTCCATTAGCTCCAACCGTGGCTGTTTTGGCGAGTGCTCGTTTTGCGCCCTCACCTTCCACCAGGGGCGCGTGCTGCAGATGCGCAGCCACGATTCGATCATGCGCGAGGCCGAGCTGCTCACGCGCGATCCCGAGTTTAAGGGCTACATCAACGACGTGGGCGGACCGACGGCAAACTTTAGCCGCCCTGCCTGCGACAAGCAGCTCAAGCACGGCGTGTGCAAGAACAAGCGCTGCCTGTGGCCGAGCGTATGCAAGAACATGGTGGTCGACGAGAGCGGCTACACGCAGTTGCTGCGCGACCTGCGCCAGCTGCCGGGCGTCAAGAAGGTCTTCGTCCGCAGCGGCATCCGCTTTGACTACACCATGGCCGATGCCTCGGACGAGTTTTTGCGCGAGCTGCTGGAGCACCATGTCTCGGGCCAGCTGCGCGTGGCACCCGAGCACGTGAGCGACGCGGTGTTGTCCGTGATGGGCAAACCGAGCCGAGCCGTCTACGACGCGTTCTGCCATAAATTTGAACGCCTGAACCGCGAATACGGACTCAAGCAGTACGTAGTGCCGTACCTAATCTCGAGCCATCCCGGCTCAACGATGAAGGAAGCAGTGGACCTTGCCGAGGCCGTGCGCGACATGGGCTACATGCCCGAACAGGTGCAGGACTTCTACCCCACCCCGTCCACCATGTCAACGTGCATGTACTACACCGGCGTGGATCCGCGCACCATGCAGCCGATCTACGTGGCGCGCGACCCGCACGAGAAGGCCATGCAGCGTGCGCTCATCCAGTATCGCAAGCCCGAGAACTACAAGCTCGTGCGCGAGGCGCTGGAAAAGGCTGGCCGCCGCGATCTGATCGGCTACACCAAGCATTGCCTGATTCGTCCCGTGCCCCCGCGCCCGGGCGAGACATCTGCTGGCGGTGGGCATGGAACCGGCAAGAAGGGCGGCAAACCACATGGCGGTGGCGCTGGCAAGGGACCCAAAGGCAGCAAGGGCCACGGCGGCATGTCGCGTGCGCAAAACACCGCAGGTCGCAATCGCGCGGCCCAGGGA
>UQUD01000114.1 GCA_900544225.1 uncultured Collinsella sp. | reverse complement strand
GGACGCCGTTGCCGCCATCCGAGCCATGCTCGACCAGGCACCGGAGCCGACGCCGGCTGACGATCCCACCTATGCTGCCGCGCTGGCAGGGGCGGCGCAGCTCCTGGCAGACGAGGCACGCACAGCCGGCACCTACACGGGCAAAGAGCCGTTCAACTTTACCGTTGCCGCGCTATTCCCCGCCGCGCAGGTCACCGGCGGCGCACCGCAGGTTCCAACGGGTCTGCTCACCCACCAGATCGCAAGGTTCTAACAGGGCGTAAACGCCCAGTACAAAGACTCGGCAGCTCAACAAACAAGGGGCGGGGATACATGCGCATGCATCCCCGCCCCTTTCACATCGAGCAATGACATCGGCGATCCGTATCGCCACGCCCGCGCTACCCGCGCTGCGGACCCGATGCCGCCACGAGCGGCTCAACCCCCAGCTCGCGCGCATAGTCTTCTTGCGTAAAGACTTCGACCAGATCAAACGTATCGGCTGCATCGTCAAATGCAAAATGCAGCACTGAGCAGTTGCCCGGCACGCGCTCACGCTCGTCGGCCGCCGCTCCCCTCACGTGGTCCAAAAATTCCTTGATGGCTGAGGCATGGCTCACCGCGAGCACGCACGAATGGTCCGGACTTCGCATAAGATTGGTCAACGTCGACACCATGCGCTCGCGCACCTGCATCTGCCCCTCACCACCAAACTGACGATAAAAGTCACGCCATGGGCGCTCGGGCATGAGCATCACGCGCTCGGCCTCAAAGTCGCCAAAAAACCACTCGCGCAGGCCATCAAGGCGCTCGTAGGCAAGGCCCGGCCACAGGTTGGCGATAGTCTGCTCGGTGCGGTGCAGTGTGGAGGTGTAGGCATGATCGGGTTCGATGCCGCGCGCACGCAAGAACATACCGGCGCGCACCGCCTGGTCGCAACCAAGCTGCGTGAGTGGCGAATCGCTCCAACCCTGAATAATGCGCTTAAGGTTGAATATCGTCTGTCCATGACGGACCAGATACAGATCTTTATTCATAGGGGGGTCCTTTCGCTCGTTACCAATCAAGGAGCGAAAACGCCCCATCACAATAGCTAAAATGAAGCACGGCGCCGTTGTCGGGCTGTTCTCCCCCGCCGACCACATACTCAAGAAACTCCTGGCAGGCAGAGCCATGAGAGACTGCAAGCACACAATCGTGCTGCGGTCGAGCCATAATACGGGACAGCGTTGCAACCATGCGCGCCCGAAGCTCGCCTTCAGACTCGCCACCAAAGGCGACCGGATAATCGCCCCAGGGTTGCGCCGGCATCTCGCGGTTTGATGTGCCCTCCAACGATCCCAAATGCCACTCGCGCAGGTCATCGACCAGCTCTATGGAACGGCCCTCGCCAACGATCAGCTCTGCCGTACACCGTGCCCGACCCAACGGAGACGAATACGCATGGTCAAAGGAGATGCCGCGCGCCTCAAACGCCGCGCGCGTCGCCAGTGCCTGCTCGCGCCCGCGCACCGTAAGCGGCGAATCGTGCCAGCCCTGCAAAATGTTCTGCACATTGAGCTCGGTCTGCCCATGCCGCGCCAAATACAGATCGGCCACATGCCCTCCCCTCGTACCACCACAAAGGGGACGGGCACCTTTGTGGTGGTTTACCGCCGGATCACGCCGGGGCGACGCTCAACTACACCAGTACGTCGGCGAGTGGACGCTTGGGTACGTGGTGTACCTGTGCCTCGTCACGCCAGTAATTAATAGAGCCGTCGGGGTTGGAATCAATTGCATCGATCACCTGTGTCTCGGCGGGAACGCCAAAGACCATGATCAGCTTGACCTCGTACTTGTCGCCGTCAAGTCCCATGACATCAATCGCACGAGGCGGAAAAGCCTTGAACATGCACGCCGCCACCTCGGGCGTAGCGCTGCGGGCGGCGAGCATCATCGTCTGCGCGGCGATACCAGCGTCTGCCTCGGTGATTGGCGCGGCAGGCTTGCCCGGAGCGGGACGCTCGGCAAGGATCGCGATATAGCCGGTCGGGCGCTCGCCCTCGACAGGACCCGACCAATCCTTGAGCGCACCAGCCCATGTGAGCTTTTCAAATAAGCTCGAACACTCCTCGGCGTCGCTCACCACATGAAAACGCAGACGCTGAGCATTAGCGCCGCAGGGAGCCAGGTGCGCCAGCTCTGCCAGCTCAAGCAAAAACTCGCGCGGTACGCGCATGGACTCGTCAAATCGACGGCATGTGCGGGCACGACGGACCAGCGCGTCAAACGATTCCAGACCGAGTTTTTCGCAACCTAGCTTTGCCATCAACTCCACGCTCGACGGCGCCGCGGGAACAGCTTCGTTCATAGAGACCCCCAATACAAGGCAATTGTTCTTAGGAAAATCTAACCTAAAACGCAGGCAATAACGAACAGGGCCGCAATGTTCTACACCTGTTGAATAGAAAAACGCGACATGGGGAACAACGAGAACAAATCGGGACCTTTGGGTTACACTTCGCCCTCCCCAACCCATACGCCGGTGCCTTTAGGCGATACTTGTTGTAGCAACTGCGGCATACGCCGCAAAAACAACAATGACGGCAAACGCCGTGCGGAAAGGAGACCTCATGGGCATCTTTAAGAACGACGACCAGCAGTCGAATCTGTTTGGATTTGACGAGAAAAGCATGGCAGGCAAGGCAATCAAGGCCGTGCGCTGGATCTACGCCGCCACGGGCGTCATCGCACTGCTTGCCGGCATCGCGCTGCTGTTTGCGCCCGCCAAGTCCCTCGTCTTCCTGACGACCGTCCTGGGCTTCTACTTTGTGATCACGGCTGGCGTCAGGCTGTTCACCGCCATTTTTGAGCCGCTGCTGCCCGCCGGCTGGCGCGTCACGAGCATCATCTCCAACCTGATCATCATTCTGGGCGGCGTCATAATCCTGCGCAACCAGGCCTTCTCGACCGCGACGCTCACCACGCTCGTGGTGGTCGTGGCCGGCTTTGGCTGGATTGTCGAAGGTGTCATGTCCATTCTGGAATCCGAGCTTTCGTCTAACCGCGCCCTCGCTATCCTGAGCGGCGCGCTCTCCATCATCGCCGGCGTGTTCGTGTTTATCTATCCGCTGTGGTCGGCAAAGATGCTCGTCATCTTTAGCGGCGCCGCGCTCCTGGTGTTTGGCGTGACGCTGATTATTCGTGCTATCCGCTTTGGCAAGCTGGTGCGCTAGATGCCGCGAACGCTGTTTATTGATGGCGACGCCTGCCCGGTCACGCGTGAGTCGATCGACTGCGCGCGGCGGGCGGGCGTTGCCGTGGTTATCGCCGGCAACAGCACGCAGAACCTGGAACGCCACATTCGCCGCGACGATCCGCGCGATGCCGAGCACGCACGACACGGCTTTTGGGTCACGACGCTCGACGTGAGCGTGGGCGCCGATAGCGCCGACTTTGCCATTGTCGAGCGTCTGCAGGCGGGCGATGTGGTCGTGACGCAGGACATTGGCCTGGCGAGCATGGTGCTCGGCCGCGATGCCGCCGCCATCGGCGTGCGCGGGCGCGTGTACGACAAGGCGACCATCGACATGCAGCTGTTTATTCGCCACGAAGAAAAGAAGGTGCGCCGCGCTGGCGGTCGCACCCGCGGGCCGGCAGCCTTCACCGGCGAAGACCGCGCCCGCTTTAAGCGCAACCTCACCGAGCTGCTGCGCTAACCAAGGCAGATTTTTAGGCTATGCCCGGAAATTTGCCTTTTTGTTCTGACCGGTGTGAGCGCTCAGGATCCGTGGCTCAACAAAAAAACGGGCTTCAAAATGCCATGCGTCGCCGCATTGTGCAGGCGCCGGGCATGGCTATTTTGAAGCCCGTTTTGTTAGGCCTACTTAGAGGCCGAAGGCGGATAGGACGAGTCCCCAGCCGGCGCCGATGACGTACATCATGACCAGGAACACGGCATTTTCGCGAGCGCTGCGGTTGGTGCGGAACAGGACCAGGTAGCCCACGCCGGCGGAAATGAGCGTGCCGGCGAGCATCGGTGCCAGTTGCAGCGCGCCTTCCAGATACAGCTGCGTAATGACCACGCTCGCCGAGCAGTTGGGGATCAGGCCGACAAGCGCCGAACCCAGAACGGCGAGCGTCTCGTTGCCGCGCAGGAACTGCTCGATTGCGGACTCACCAAAGGTCTCGAGCACGGCGACCAGAATCAGCGTCACTAGGAAAATGAATACCGATACCTGCACGGTATGCGAGATGGCGCTGCGGATAATCGACAGGACGGGCGCACCTTCGTGTGAGTGAGAGTGACCATGGCCATGATGGTGTTCATGCTCGCCCTCATGACCGTGATCGTGGACATGTCCATGTTCGTGCTCGTCCTCGTCGTCATCACAACCGCAATGGTCGCGCTCGCACAGCTCATGGATGTGGTCGGCGCTCACGCCAGCCTCGGCCACCTCGTCGATGATGTCACCGCCGCTGTGATCGTCATGCGCGCAGTTAACATGTGCCGGATTGACAGCGGTTCCCAACACGGTACGGCGAATCGCCGCATGCGCGCGGGCGTTGCGACGCAGACCGCGAATGGCGGCATCCACGATAAAGCCCGTGACCAGCGCAATCAGCGCTTTCGAAGCCAAAAGCATCGCCATAGTCTGCACGGGAACCTGCTCGGCAAGTAGCAGCGGCAGCATCTCGTCGGAGGTCGAGAGAAACACCGCCACCAGGGTACCCAGCGTCACGACGCGACCGGCGTATAGCGTTGCCGCCATGGCCGAAAAGCCGCACTGCGGCACCATGCCCAGCAACGAGCCAACCACGGGGCCAGCGGCGCCGGCACGCTTGATGGCGCCGTTGACGCGATCGCCTGCCACATGCTCGAGCGTCTCGAGGACCAGATATGTCATCAACAAGAACGGCACCAGCGAGAGCGTGTCCTTGCCGGCGTCGAGCAGAATATCAATCAGCAAATCCATGACGGATGGAACCTTTCGTGTCTTTCGGCAGCATTGTAAAAGTCCTAGCGTTCAACTAGGGTATTGTAATTGTCCTAGGCGCGATGCCAGTAGTTGCCCATGGTAAACTATCATCTCGCCATAACTCGACAAACCCGAGCCGCACGACGCGGCCCGTCCAAGGAGCAGTTATATGAACGTTTCGCAAGCACTCGAATACGAGCGCCAGCCGTTTATCCCCATGTTTATCTACGGCGACCACGGCGCCATGGAGTCCGAGCGCCAGAAAGGCGAAGAGGCCCTCAAGGTGCTCGAGACCGAATACTTTACCGCCGAGGACGACCCCGGCTTCGATTTTGCCACCGTGCGCGACCTGGCCGACCGCAACCGCGACCTGTGCGACCAGATTGGCGAGGCGCGCCTGCGCAACGTGACACCCGCGACGCTCTCGCGCGGCCTGTCCGACGC
>UQUD01000113.1 GCA_900544225.1 uncultured Collinsella sp. | reverse complement strand
GCGGGTGGTTTCTGATGCGGCGCGCTGCGCGCCCCGCACAGGCTAAAGCCCGTAAACAAAACGCCGCCCGGGACCCGAGCGGCGTAACAACATCTTAGGCGGCAGAACGTTACCGATCGGCAAGCTCGTCCCTGAGCATATCCCGAACGAGCATACCCGCGCGGATGCCTTTCAGATACCACCCGCCACGCTCGGTAAGGCAAATACCATTTGCAAGCTGGCCGCCATCCTCGCTATAACGCGAAACGACCTCGATCAAACCGTCAGAATCCAAGCGCTCAATTGCGGCGCGGGCTCGATACGGAGACACTCCAACGTGCTCCGCAAGCGTTTTGCGCGAGAAGCCATATGTCCCGCCACTTTCGGATTGCTGGGCAATCTCCATCAACACCAGCACTTCGACACGCTTCATATCGTTGACACTCGCACGACCCTTGCCCGCCATGGCAGCCTCCTCTAACCGAGCACGAGCATCCAGCGCGCCGTGCACGACCGACACACCTCACGATGGCAGGTAATATCCATCATGCGGCATCCCGCTAAGGATGAAACAGTTACGATTATTGTATACCGCCCAAATTGTTTTTAGGCAGGTAAACGGCTATTTTTCGCCGAAATAGACGCTTTATTGATCAAAAAGCCGTACTGGGCGCTAACCCGATACGGCCAAAATGCGATGCAATTACCGCGGTACTTCAAACTTAGCGATGGAAGAAACCACGACGCTCAAACTTGGGCTCGCAGCACACGTTGATGCCCAGTTTACGCAACACCGTCTCGTCCGTCGGCGAGATAATCACGCTAAAGAAGGCATCGCAACCGCGCAGCTGCTCCAGGCCCGAAAGGACACGAGCGGCCGTCTCGCTCGTAGCCGAGGTGATCGACAGCGCCATAAGCGTCTCGTCGGTGTGAAGGCGCGGGTTTTTGCTGCCCAGGAAATGCGTCTTGAGCTTGCTGATGGGCTCGATCGCCTCGTCGCTGATGACTTCAAGCTCAAGGTCGACGCCCGAAACATGCTTGAGAGCGTTCATAATGAGCGAACTTGCGGCGCCCAGGCGCGTGGAGGTCTTACCGGTCACCACGGAACCGTCCGGCATGACCATGGCGCCCACGGGACCACCCGTCAGCTGCTCCCTGGTTAGGGCCGCCGAGCGCGCCGGTGAGTAGTTCTTATCGATGCCGGCCTTCTTCATAATAATCTTGAGACGGTCGACTTGCTCATCGCCCACACCGGTACGGCGCACATTTTCGACCGCGGTAAAGTAGCGGCGGACGATCTCCATCTTGGAAGCGTCGCGGCAGGCATCGTCATCGGTGATGGCAAAGCCGACCATATTGACGCCCATGTCCGTGGGACTCTGGTAGGGGCTCTTGCCTAGGATCTTTTCCATCAGGGCACGGACCACCGGGAAGGCCTCGACGTCGCGGTTGTAGTTGACCGTGGTCTTGTTGTAGGCCTCAAGGTGAAAGGAATCGATGATGTTGGCATCGTCGAGGTCCGCCGTGGCGGCCTCGTAGGCAATATTGACCGGATGCGTCAGGGGAAGATTCCAGACCGGGAAGGTCTCAAACTTGGCATAACCGGCGGCGGTGCCGTGCTTATGCTCGTGATACAGCTGTGAGAGGCAGGTGGCGAGCTTGCCCGAGCCAGGGCCGGGCGCCGTCACGACAACGAGCGGACGCGTGGTCTCGACGAACTCGTTCTTGCCGTAGCCTTCGTCAGAAACGATCAGATCGACGTCGTGCGGATAGCCCTCAATGGGATAGTGCAGCTTGGCGGGAATGCCGAGTGCATTCAGACGATTGCGGAAGACGTCGGCAGCGGGCTGACCGGCATACTGCGTGATAACCACGGCCGCGACAGCAAAACCGTTGCCGCGGAACAGGTCGACCAGGCGCAAGACGTCCTCGTCATAGGTAATGCCCAGGTCGCCACGGGCCTTGTTCTTCTCGATATGGTTTGCATTGATTGCGATGATGACCTCGACGTCGTCGGCAATGCTCTTGAGCATGCGGAACTTGCTGTCCGGCTCAAAACCCGGCAGCACGCGACTCGCATGATAGTCGTCAAACAGCTTGCCGCCAAACTCCAAATAGAGCTTGCCACCAAACTGCGAGATGCGCTCCTTAATGTGAGCAGCCTGCAGCTCGATGTACTTCGCGTTGTCGAAACCCTGGCGCATGTGTGGCTCCCGTCCCGTTTCCATTTAATGTCCTAGGCGATTATAACGGAGCCCGCCCTCCCCGATACCCAGACCATCAACAGGCACCAACCAAACACGCTCACCACAACCACCGGGGACCCGGGGCAGCTCGTTTGGAACGGGGAACAAGTCACTCAGCACCAACAATGAAAACATCGCAGGCAGAGCCGAAGCCAGCGAACGGGCACCAGAGCGAGCAAGCTTCCCCCTGCACCAACAAGGGGAACGTCGCAGGTTGAGCATAAGTCAGCGAGCGACGTCCAAAACGTACAAGTTGGCATGAAAAAGGCAAGGCATAGACCTTCTGGTCATGCCTTGCCTTTTGAATGACAAATTGTCGTTCTGGGCGGTGCGCAACATGAGAGCGCCCCCTCCCGCGCACGGAACGGGAGGGGGCTAAAGGTAGGAGTCTACCGGTGGGTTGACCCCACCGGACAGACGATGACCAGGTGATCCTTTACAGGATCGTCAAGGTTTCCGTGGGGTACCCGTTGGGTACTTAGAGCAACACGCAGGCGACGGTCAGGATGATGGCGCAGACGACGGAGAGCGCGACGATGAGCTTAAGGGCAAACTTGAGCCAGGTCGTCCACTCGATCTTGGCCAGGGCGAGACCGCCCATGATGGCGCCGGAGGTCGGGGTGAACAGGTTCACGACACCGATGGCGGCGGAGAAGATCATGACCATGACCTCGGGCGAGAAGCCGAGCTTAACAGCCAGCGGTCCCATGATGGGCATGGAGACGGTGGCCATACCGGAGGTCGAGGGGATCAGGAAGGACAGGCCGAAGTAGACCAGGAAGCTCATGGGAGCGAAGATCACACCGGACAGGCCAGCCAGGGCATTGGCGGCAGCGTCGAGGACGTAGACGTCGAGGCCGGTGTTAGCCATGAGGACGGAGATACCACGAGCGAGGGCGATGACGAGAACAACGGACATCATGTCGGCAGCGCCGGTGATGAAGGTGTTGACGATCTGCTTCTCGGACAGGCCACCGATGATACCGATCAGGACAGCCATGAGGAAGAACCAGGTGGAAGCCTCGTCGAAGTACCACTGGCCAATGGGCAGGCCGGTGATCAGGGCAGACCAGCCCTGGACGACGGCGTTACCGTCGGCATCGTAGACAGCGCCAGCGTCAAAGAAGTTGGCGACGCCCTCGTTGAGGTCGGCCAGCGGGATGAAGCCGACGATCATGACGACGAAGGTGAAGGCAAAGGCGATCAGAACACCCTTCTGACGACCGGTGAGCTTGACCTCATTGTGAACCTCGGAAGCAGCCTTGCCGTGAGCCTCTTCGGCGTCCTTGAGCTCCTGCATCGACAGGATGGTGGAACCCTTGTCAGCCTTGACCTTCTTGGCATAGCTCATGACGAAGAAGATGGACATAGCAGTGGTAACAATCCACAGGACGGCACCGAGGCCGATGATGATGGACTGGTTGACCTCAATGCCAACGCCGGTCAGAGCGTCGACGGCAGCGCCGACGGCGAACGGGTTAACCGTGGAGCCCAGGCAGCCGCAGCCAGCGCCGAGCAGGACGGTGGCGGCACCGACCATCGGGTCGAAGCCAGCGGCCATCATGGTAGCGGCAAGCAAGGCGTAGAAGGGAACGGTCTCCTCGCACATACCATAGGTGGTACCACCGAGGGAGAAGATGAGCATCAGCACGGGAATGAGCATGATCTCATTACCCTTAAGCTTCTGCACCAGGACGGCGATGCCGTTGTCCAGGGCGCCGGTCTCGGTCATCATGCCGAGGAAGCCGCCCAGGATCATAACGAAGAGGCAGACGGGCAGAGCGTCAGCGAAGCCCTTAATCGGGGCGGTGCAGAAATCGCTCAGACGGGCGGCAGTAACCGCGCCACCGGACGTGCCGGAGACGATAACGGTAATCACTGCGACAATTGCCAGCAGAGCAAGAAGAATGGTGAACGATGAAGGCATACCGCGCTTTTTCTTAGCGGTCTCAGTCATAGTTCTCATCCCCCCTTCATAAATCATTTACTGATCTCGCCCGAAGCGGCTCTTCCGTGCCGTGCCTGCCGCCTGGTGCGAGATATTTACCAGACAAAGCCGCTCGGGGTGTGCAGCAAGACACCCCGAGCGAGATGCTAGATGCTCTTACTTGAGCGTGGCGTACATGACAGCCTTGATGGTGTGCATGCGGTTCTCGGCCTCGTCGAAGACCTTGGAAGCGGGGCTCTCGAAGACCTCGTCGGTGACCTCCTGCTCGGTGATGCCGAACTGCTCGCACTTCTCGGCGCCAATGGTGGTGTTGGTGTCGTGGAAGCTGGGCAGGCAGTGCAGGAAGATGGCGCCCGGGTTGGCCATAGCCATGACCTCGGAGGTAACACGATACGGGGTGAGCTGAGCGATACGCTCGGCCCAGACCTCGTCGGGCTCGCCCATGGAGACCCACACGTCGGTGTAGATAACGTCGGCACCGGTGACGCCGTCCTTGACGTCGGTGGTCAGCTTGATGGTGCAACCGTTGGCCTCGGCGATGGGCTTGCAGGCCTCGATGACGTCGTCGGCGGGCATGCACTCCTCGGGGCCGCAGGCCACGAAGTTCATGCCGAGCTTGGAGCAGACGACCATGAGGGAGCGAGCGACGTTGTTCTTGCAGTCGCCCATGAAGACGAGGGTCTTGCCCTTGATGTCGTAGTTGAAGTTCTCCTGGACGGTCAGGATATCGGCGAGCATCTGGGTGGGATGCCACTCAGTGGTCAGGCCGTTCCACACGGGCACGCCGGACTTAGCAGCGAGCTCCTCGACGTCGTCCTGGGCAAAGCCACGGAACTCGATGCCGTCATACATGCGGCCGAGAACGCGGGCGGTGTCCTCGATGGACTCCTTCTTGCCCATCTGCGACGAACCGGGATCGAGATAGGTCACGCCCATGCCCAGGTCCATGCCGCCGACCTCGAAGGCGCAGCGGGTACGAGTGGAGGTCTTCTGGAAGAGCAGAACGATGTTCTTGCCCTCGAGATAGCGATGCGGAACGCCAGCGCGCTTCATATCCTTGAAGTTCTTGGAGAGCTTGAGCAGGTACTCGATCTCCTCGGTGGTGAGGTCGAGAAGCTTGAGGAAGCTACGGCCGGAGAGGTTAACACCCATGGTTCGATTCCTTTCGAAGAAATGAATTACGTAAGTATCAGTGTTGCCCGTTTAACGGGCGAAGCCGGTGCGGTTGTAGGGGGACCGCACCGGAAACGGAAAGACTTAGAGGTCCTCGCGCCAGAAGGGCATGCTCATGCAGCGCGGGCCGCCGCGGCCGC
>UQUD01000112.1 GCA_900544225.1 uncultured Collinsella sp. | reverse complement strand
TCGCAGCCTGAGTCACCGCCTCGGCAATGCCCTCGGCGCCCTCGGCCCAAAGTTGCGCCGGCGTGGTGCCAAAAGCCATGGCAAAAGCCAGGAACGCCACCAGACCGCGCTTGGCTACGCCACGGGCAATCGCTCCATGACGACGCCACGAGGCGCGCTGGCACTCGTCCTCAAACATATCCATTTGTCTCCTACTGTCTGTACTTGGAGCATTGCCCAGCGGCTGCCCCACGTCATCGCGCACATTGCGCTCGAGTACCCCCATCGGGGTCCCCCTTCCCTCCAGAGCCCAACGCGTACCGGCGGCATGTGCCGCGATCGCGTACAAGATGGGAGGCGATCCGACTTAACCTTACCGACCCGGGCGCGCCGTCCGATCTGCGACGCGACCATCCCGGGCCAAGAGGAATTACGGTTACTGGTACAGCCGGGGACTTGCACCCCGATTCTCCCAAACGCGCAGGAAAACCACGCATTCGTGCGTCTCCGCACCACCATCTAGGCCATCGATTATTAACGTCAGTATGGTAGCACGCAAAAGGGCTCCGCATACAGGCGAAGCCCAAGGTAAAAGCTATGGTTTGCGATAGGAAGAACTGTCGTCGGACCTTGCAAGAGCAGCCCGTTTCAAAACTATGCCGGATTACGGGGCTGGTTCAGCACTGCGCAACCATATCTGCCATTTTCGAAAACCAACGACTCATCTACCTGCGGTTTTAAAAGCACGGATTCCGGCATGGTCAAGGTTCGGCACTCCAGCCCCGTAAACCGGCATGGTTTTATTCGGACCAGCCCACGCCGGCGCGACGCAAGACAAAATGACCCGTCTCCCCCGATCTCGTGAAATCGTTAACGCTTGCCGCCGTGACTGTTGCGCCAGATCTCGCGGCCCAGCATCAGCGCCAGCACCAGCGCGCTCACGTAGCCCATAAAGCCAATGACCGGGATACCAAACACAACCGGCTCGATGCGCGCGTAGTACACCACCGACGAACCGATAAACAGACCGGCGATCACAATTGCCATCGACATGCGGTCGATAATCCCACCTAGCTGTCGCAGCGCCTTATCGCTGCTCATGATCTGCGTGTTTACCTTAAGCTGGCCGCGCGTAAGCATACGCGAAGCCAAGCCCAGATACTCGGCCGCCTCGAGCGAGCCCTTCGCCGCGCGATAACTGCTCGCTGCAAAGTCGCGGCTCATCTCGCGCATGCGCGCATAGGTGCTTTTCTCGTTTTTAATATGCGTCTGGATGATCTGGATCATGTTGACGTTGGGCATGTACTCGGTCAACAGGCCCTCGAGCGTCACCATGCCGCGGGCGAACATCGTCACCACGCTCGGCAGCTCAACGTCATTTTTGCGTGCGAGGTTTAACAGCGAGGTCAAAAACTCGCCGATATCCAGGTCTTTAAGGTCGAGCCCGGCAAAGTCGGCAACAATAAAGTCCAAGTCGGACAAAAAGGCCGAATGGTCAAGCTCGGCCGAATCGCCGCGCGTCACGGCAAAGCGCATGAGCGAATCCTTGAGCTTTGGCACGTCGCCCTCGGCCACGGCAAAGATCATATCCTTGACGATGCCACGGTCGTGGCTCGACATGCGTCCGACCATGCCCAAGTCGATAAAGTAGACAATTCCGTCTTTGAGGATGATGTTTCCCGCATGCGGGTCGGCATGGAAAAAGCCGTCGTCGAGCACCTGCGTCGAATAGTCCTCGACGATTGCGGCACCGATCTTTTCCAAGTCATAGCCCTCGGCCACTAAGCGTTCAGGATCGGCGATCGAAATGCCGTCGACGTAATCCATAACCACCACGTGCTCGGTGCACAGGTCCAGATAGGATTTAGGGCACGTCACGCCATGAACGCTCTTATGGAACTCGTAGAAGTCGTTGAGGTTTTTGGCCTCGGCCAAAAAGTTGGTCTCCTCGCGAAACGAGGTCCACAACTCCTCGACTACGCCGTGCAGGTCAACGAATTGATCGGTGTTGACGAACTTGGAAACAATGCGCACCACCGAGCGGATGATATCGATGTCCTGCGCCATAACCTGCTGCGCACCGGGGCGCTGCACCTTGACGGCTACGTCCTCGCCCGTCACCAGACGAGCGCGGTGCACCTGCGCGAGCGATGCGCTACCAAGCGGATTGGGGTCGATCGCATCGAACATCTCCCCCAGGCGCAGGCCGTATTCCTCTTCCAAGCAGCGGAGCACTACCTCGTACGGCACCGGCTCCACGTCGGAGCGCAAGCGGCGCAGCTCATCGCAAAAGCGTTGCGGCAGAATCTCGGACCGGTTGGCCAGAATCTGCCCCATCTTGACGAACATGGGGCCGAGCTCCTCGAGCAGGCGGCGCAAGCGAACCGGCGTGAGGTTATCCCACACACGGTACTTTTTGACCAAGCGAACAATCTGCCCAATGCGTTCGCGACGACCCGCCGGTGTGAGCTGATATTCCTCGTCCGGCGCCATCGCGTCGGGCTCCTCGGGGACCACATCGACAGCGCGCGGCTTTTTGCGAGCGCCCGAGACGGCGGCATCAACCTCATCGACAACCGCCGCCTCGTCACCCAGGGGATCTAGTTTGTTGTAATCGGTGGTGGAATCTGCCATCTGCGCTGCTACTCGGCCTCTTCGGTATCCTTCGCATTGTCGGGCTCAACGGACTCGACGGGCACCGAGGTCACGTTGTCCTCGACCGAATCGACGATGTCGCGCACGTGGGCCAGGAAGGCCGTGCGCTCGGACGCGGTCATAACGCGGACGCGAGCAAGGATGAGCTCATCGAGCACGCGCTGGGCCGCGGTCTCGCCCTGCATGCCCAGACGCTCGGTCAGATCGGAGATGGTACCGCCGGCCTGCTCGAACATGTCGGACACACTGCGGGCGATATCGGGAGCGCCGGCGTCCTTGCGAACCTGCTCGCCCTTGGTATTAAGGTCGTCGAGAACCTTCTTGCCGCCTTCGACAGCAACGGCGGCAGCGCCAAAGCCCACGTTAATGGCGCCGTTAACAAGCTGATCGAGTTTCATAACCATGGTTGTCTCCAATCACAAACAACTGCATTGGCGTTCTTGTACCCAAGATTGAGCGAAAGCGACAAAGCGTTTTAGCGCTATTCAATCGACGGGAAATCCCTACCTCACGTTGTCGTTCATCGCGAAAGAGTTCTTCATGGCGCAGCTCGTGGTGTAGAGCACCTTGCCCAGTAGAGCATCGGTCTCCACGCGAACACGCTCGGCAAAGGCCTCATTGGCGCGTGCAAGCTCGGCAGGTACCTCGGCCTCGGGCAGAGCGGCTACGGCAGCATCGACGTCATGGATCTGCTTGTGGCCCATGCCACCGACCTTCTCCTGATAGTCCTCCACAGCGCGGCCGCACTCATGGAAACGGACGTCGGCCAGGGCGCCGATCAGGCGGTTGGCCCAGTAGAAGTTTTCGGACGTCACGCGAGCCTGCGTGTCGGCATAGTACTCGGGCATGGTCTCGACGTTGGCGTACAGAGGGACCAGCGCGTTAAACGAGTTGGAGCCAAAGGCCATCCACTGCACGGCGCGATACGCCGGCTGCGCATAGGGGCGCAGCTGCAACACGGCGAGCTGGCTGTTGCGGTTAATGCCGATGGGGCGATAGGCACCACGCGTAGCGGGCGTGCCCTTGCTGCCGTAGCAGTCGTACTCCGTGCCCTGGTAGTGGCTCGAGAGCACGTACTTGATGTCCTCGATGGTCACCTTGCGCTCGGGCACGCGGCTCCAGGGGATATCGTCGCTCTCGGGCGTGTAGTCGGCGTCGGGGCCATCCCACACGTCGCTGGGGTTGAGGCAGCGCTGCATGTACCAGGCGCGCGGCGTGTTGTAGACATGGTCGCTGTCGCTGTGCGAGCCAAAGGCCTCGCGCGGGTTAAAGACGGCAGCCGGGCCGTCGCTCTCGACGCCCAGCGTCAGGTCCAGATGCCACTCGGCCATCCAGGCGCGCAGGTCGGCGGAGCACATATGGTCGGCCTGGGCGCCCTCGGCGTCATCCAGGTCAAAGCTGTCGATGCCCAGCTGGTTGGGCATGGTCACATAGGCGTCGTCAGGCACGCGCTTGGCGATCCAGTGGTGACCGCCGATGGTCTCGAGCCACCAGATCTCGTCCACGTCGCTAAAGGCGATGCCGTTGTTCTCGTAAGTGCCGTAGCGCTCGAGCAGGTCGCCCAAGATACGCACGCCGTCGCGGGCGGACTTGGCATACGGCAGCACCAGGGTCACCATGTCCTCCTCGCCCAGGCCACCGGGCTGCGCCGGCACATAGCCGTCCTCACCCTCGTTGCCCTTGGCGGGCACGTAGTCCACGAGCGGATCGGCGCCGCGGACGCGCTCGTTGGTGGTAAGCGTCTCGGTTGCGGACATGCCAACATTGAGCTCGTTGAAACCGGCCTCGGCCCAGATACCGTGGCCCGGGACAACATCGGGGACGCTCGTATAGCGCATGGGGTTATCGGGCAGCTCAACGGTCAGGTGGCTCAGGACGCTCGTGTAGACACGCGGCTGCTCGTCGGGATGCACTACGCGCATGCGCTTGGGCTCAAATACCCCGTTGGACGAGTCCTCGTTACGCGCGACCAGGGTCGACCCGTCGTAGCTTGCGTTTTTACCGACCAGAATCGTTGTGCACGGCATGCGCATCCTCCTTGAGCGAAGAAATCAAACGGCAACAGTGTATCGCTTCGGCGCAGAAAGGGCGAAACAGCCGCCCCGGCAACCCCTGTGGTCAAAAACGACTATTTCGATGCGCGCTCCGCCGACTCGATCACGTGCTTGGCGAGAATCGCCGTCGTTACAGCCCCCACGCCGCCCGGCACGGGAGTAATTGCGCCAACAATCGGTTCCGCAGCATCAAAATCCACGTCCCCGACCAGCTTGCAAGCGGCCTCGTCCCAATTAATGCCAACATCGATGATCGTCTGACCCCCACGAACCGCATCCGCGCCAATCGTGCGCGCACGTCCAACCGCGGCAACAACAATATCAGCCGCACGACACTCGGCAGCCAAGTCACGCGTATGCGTATGGCACGTCGTCACCGTGGCATTGCGAGCCGTAAGCATGGCGGCAACGGGACGGCCAATCACCAGCGACCGACCGACGACCGCAACCTTGGCCCCATCCAACTCAACGCCGTAATGGTCCAGCAACGCCAACACGGCCTCAGCCGTGCAAGGAGCAAAGCCCTCGCCTCGCCCCGAAAGCGTGGTGAGCAGCGAGGCCGGCGTCATGGAGTCGACGTCCTTGGCGGGATCGAGTGCCGCGGCAACTGCATCCTCGTCAAGCCCAGCGAGCAACGGACGAAACATCAGGCAGCCATGAACAGCGGGGTCGGCATTGATGTCCTTAATAGCCGCCAACAGCTCGTCCTGCGAAACATCGGCGGGAAGCAAAACGCGGCGAGCCTCGATGCCAACCTTCTCGCAGCGCTTGAGGGCGCCGCGCTCGTAGGATAGATCGTCCTCGCGCTCGCCCACACGAACGATGGCCAGCGTCGGCACGATGCCCTGTTCGCGCAGGGCGGCGCAGCGAGCAGCAAGCTCCTCGGTCAAGGCACGGGCAACGGGAGCCCCTTTGAGCAGCTCTGCCATGGCTACCCCC
>UQUD01000111.1 GCA_900544225.1 uncultured Collinsella sp. | reverse complement strand
TCGCGGGCAGAGGGAGGGTAGCTAAAATAGCCCCGTCCCAAAAAGACTGCCCGCGCTCCATTTTGCTCGCTAGCCCTCCTTGCGGACTTTTTGCAGGTAGCGGTAGACGCTGGGCTCCGAGATGCCCAGCGCGGTGGCGGCGCAGGCCACGGCGCCCTTGAGCATGAACACCCCGTTGCCGTTGAGGTGGCGAATGACGTCCACGCGGTCGCTCTGGCCAAGTGACGCTACATCCAGCCCGCGCGCGCTCAGCAGCTCGGCAATACTGCGGTCGATGAGCTCCTGCGTAGACTCCGAAAGACTTTCGACCTCGATAGACGCGGGCTCTGCCTGCCTTGGCACAGCGTCGAAGCAGGCCATGAGCTGCTGCGCCATGGCGTTGATGGAGCGTACCGTGGAAAGATCGGTGTTGACGCAGAGCATGCCGACGATCTCGTTGTCCTCGCGGATAAAGTACGTCGCGGACTCCAACGTCTTGCCACCGGCGCCGCGCCCTTCATAGCCCGTAATAAACGGCAGATCGCGATACTTGGGGTCGTGCATAATCTTGAGCGCCAGATCGGTGGCGGGACCGCCGACCTTGCGGCCGCTCACGATACCGTTGCGGATATCGACGATGGCGTGGTCGGGATCCGAGAAATCGTGCAGGACGATCTCGCTGTTCTTACCGAGTACCTGCTCCAGGAAATCGACCATCGGCAAAAAGCGACGTACGGTCTCGTTCACGGGCAACTCCTTTGGGTTCTATCGAAGTGTTCATAACAATTTTTTATCATGGTAACACGCTGCTCATCATCTCGTATATCCGCAGGTACATTGCGTAATACAGACGAACGGTAGAAATTTGGCGGTAAACGGTCGACCAAAAGAAAAGTTAGATGTTATTTTGAACAGACACATTCCTGACCTGCGGAAATGCGTTATCTCAGCTGAAGAATAGTCTGATAACAAAAAATTATTATTGAGAATGAGAATCATCTTTAATACGATATGCAACGAAGGCACAACCTCAACCCCGCACTGCGTCACAATAGAGCGTTAGATGCGAAAACAACTATTTCGAGGATTGGTGGTCAAATGACCCAGGAGACGGTTACGAACGGCACTGAAGCCCTGTTCACTCGCGAAGGCATGCCGCCCGTTAAGGAAATGATCCCGTGTGCCCTTCAGCACGTACTGGCATCGTTTGCCGGCATCATTACCCCGGCGGTCATCATGGCCGGCGTCTACGGCTTTAATAGCCAGCAGAGCACCGACATCATTCAGGTTGCACTCATTCTTTCGGCAATCGACACGGCCCTTCAGGCCTTCGCTCCCTTCCGTCGCATCGGCGGCGGCCTGCCCATCGTCATGGGCGTTTCGTTCGCGTTCCTGCCGGCCCTGCAGGCCATGGGTGCCTCGGGCTTTAGCTTTGGTGCGTTGCTGGGCGGCGAGATCGTCGGCGGTGCCGTTGCGGTCCTTTTTGGTCTGGCCTACAGCAAGATTAAGTGGCTGTTCCCGCCCGTCGTGACTGGTACGGTCATCTTCTCCATTGGCGTCTCTCTCTATCCCACGGCCGTCAAGTACATGGCCGGCGGTATGGGTACGCCGCTGTGGGGCACCCCGCAGGCCTGGTGCGTTGCTCTTATCACCTTCGCCGTGGTCTTTGCGCTCGCCAACTTTGGCAAGGGCACGCTCAAGCTGGGATCCGTGTTCTTTGGCATGATCGTTGGCATGATCGTTTCGATTCCCTTTGGCATGATTGACTTCTCCAGCGTCGCCACCGCTCAGGTCTTCGCCCTTCCCAAGCTCATGCCCTACGCGCTCGAGTTTGATCCCGAGGTCTGCATTACCCTCGCCGTCGTGTTCCCCATGGTTGCCATCCAGGTTATCGGCGACGTCTCCGCTGCCTGCCTTGGTTCCATCGACCGTATGCCCACCGAGCGCGAGCTCTCCGGCGCTATCGTGTCTCAGGGCCTCACCTCTATGGTCGGCGGCCTGCTGGGCGGTCTTCCCACCAGCGCCCTTGGCCAGAACGTGGGCATCATCTGCTCCAACAAGGTCGTCAACAAGTGGGTCTTTGTGATCATCGCGGCCGTCTTTGCCATCGCCGGTCTGTTCCCGCAGCTCTCTGCCGTCCTTTCCGCTATCCCGCAGCCCGTCATCGGCGGCGCGACCGTCGGCGTCTTTGGCACCATCACCATGAACGGCGTGCGCATGTTCACCCGCGAGGGCCTCACGCAGCGCACCACCACCATCGTCGGCACCTCCGTTGTCTTTGGCCTGGGTATCTGGATGGCCAGCGGTTGCCTTGCCGGCGAGGGCATGCCCACTTGGGTGTCCACCGTCATCGGCTCCAACGCCGTGACCCCCACTGCCATCATGGCCATCGTGCTCAACCTGATCCTTCCGCAGACGCCGGTCGTGGCTCAGCACATCGATGCCGCCAAGGATGCCGCTGTTGATCTGGTCCTGCCCGAGAGCAAGAAGTAACCAATTCGGTGCTATTCGCCGGCGGATGCATCGCCTCGTCCGCCGGCGCCATGCGGCGCCAAGCCGCACTTCAAAGGGCTTGTCCCTTTGGTGAAGCGTTGACGGGAGAGGGCCCGTTTCCGGTGTAGGCCGGCGCTTCGCACTTCCGCCATGTCAGAGGTGTCAAACCCCGCCTCTGATGTTGAAGGGAGCATTTATGCTTCTGGTCGCTAACGGTTCCGTCTTTACCCGCAACGCTCAGACTCCGTTCATTCCCAACGGTGCAGTCGCTATTGACGGAGATACGATCGTCGAAGTGGGCCCCGAGCGCGAGCTCAAGGCCAAGTACCCGGATGCCGAGTACGTCGACGCCCAGGGCAACCTCATCATGCCCGGACTCATCAACTGCCACACCCACATCTACTCGGGTCTGGCCCGCGGCCTTGCCATTAAGGGCTGCAACCCCACCAACTTCCTGGAGAATCTTGAGCAGCAGTGGTGGAAGATTGACGACAACCTGACGCTCGACGGCACCAAGGCCAGCGCCTATGCCACGATTCTGGATTCCATCCGCGACGGCGTTACCACGATCTTCGATCACCATGCGAGCTTCTGCGAGATTCCGGGCAGCCTCTTTACCATTAAGGACGCCGCTCAGGAGCTGGGCATGCGTTCGTGCCTGTGCTACGAGGTTTCCGACCGCCGTGGTCAGGAAAAGTGCGACCAGGCTATTGCCGAGAACGCCGAGTTTGCCCAGTGGGCCGCCAAGGAGCGTCGCGATAACGACAATCACATGATCGCCGCCATGTTTGGCGGTCACGCCACCTTTACGCTGTCGGACGAGACCATGGATAAGATGGCCGAGGCCAACAATGGCCTGACCGGCTTCCACATCCACGTGTGCGAGGGCATGAACGATGTGTGGGACTCCCGCCTCAACCGCGGCGGCATCAGCCCCGTCGAGCGCCTGCTGCAGCACAACCTGCTGGGTCCCGACACCATGCTGGGCCACTGCATCCACGTGACGCCTGCCGAGATGGATATCGTCAAGGAGTCCGGCACCTGGCTGGTCAACAACCCCGAATCCAATATGGGCAACGCCGTGGGCTGCGCCCCCGTGCTCGAGTTCTTCCGCCGCGGCATTCCCGTGTGCATGGGCACCGACGCCTACACCCACGATATGCTCGAGAGCCTCAAGGTCTTCCTGATCATTCAGCGCCACAACGCCGCTATGCCCAACGTGGGCTGGTGCGAGGCCATGACCATGCTGTTCGAGAATAACGCCAAGATGGCGAGCAAGTACTTCGATCGCAAGCTCGGTGTGCTTGAGCCCGGCGCTGCCGCCGACGTCATCGTCATGGACTACAAGCCCTTTACGCCGCTGAGTGAGGAGAACATCGACGGCCACATGCTCTTTGGCATGATGGGCAAAAACTGCCGCACCACCATCATCAACGGCCGCGTCCTGTACAAGGATCGCGAGTTCGTTGGCATCGATGAGGAAAAGATTAACGCGTGGACCATGGCCGAGTCCAAGAAGCTCTGGAGCACGCTCAACGATCGCACCTACTAATTCACAAGTAGATTCGCGCGCGTCGGATGTTTCGCCGCATCCGACGCGCGTATAGGCGGCCTCCGCGGGGTCGCCGGCGCTGTGCTAGCGCTACACCGTATTTGCGTCCGCCGCGCGGTCTCGCCGGGCGTTACAGAGAGGAGCTCATTATGAGCGACATCATGAGGCCGATCCCGTTTTCGCAGCTGATGAACTGGATCATCGAGGAGCACAAGACTCAGGGCGCCGTCTTTGGCGTGCGCAAGATGGTCACGACCAACCAGGAGGGCGCGCTTCCCATTTTTGACGAGCGCATCGAGACTCCGTTTGGCCCGGCCGCCGGCCCCAACACGCAGCTTGCCCAGAACATCGTGGCATCCTACGTGGCCGGTTCCCGCTTCTTTGAGCTCAAGACCGTTCAGGTTATGGACGGCGAGGAGCTCTCCAAGTGTGTGAACAAGCCCTGCATCGTGGCGCAGGACGAGTGCTACAACTGCGAGTGGTCGACCGAGCTCGAGGTTCCGCAGGCCTTTGCCGAGTACGTGAAGGCATGGTTCGCCTGCCACCTGATCGCTCGCGAGTACGGTCTGGGTAGCCCGGACGGCTTTGTCTTCAACATGTCCGTGGGTTATGACCTGGAGGGTATCAAGAGCCCCAAGGTCGATGCCTACATCGAGGGCATGAAGGACGCCAGCGGCTCCGACGTCTGGAACGAGTGCCGCGCATGGGCGCTCGCCAACCTGGACAAGTTTGAGCGCGTCGACGCCGCATTTGTCGAGTCCATCCCGGCGCGCGTCTCCAACTCCATCACCGAGTCCACCCTGCACGGCTGCCCGCCGGCCGAGATCGAGCGCATCGCGACCTATCTGATCACCGAGAAGGGCCTCAACACCTACATCAAGTGCAACCCCACGCTGCTGGGCTATGAGTTTGCCCGCCAGCGTCTGAACGAGCTGGGCTTTGACTACATCGTCTTCGATGACACGCACTTCCGCGAGGACCTGCAGTGGGCCGATGCCGTGCCTATGTTCGAGCGCCTGATTGCCCTGTGCGCCGAGCGCGGCCTGGAGTTTGGCGTCAAGCTCACCAACACGTTCCCCGTCGACGTGACGAGAAACGAGCTGCCCTCCACCGAGATGTACATGTCGGGCCGTTCGCTGTTCTCGCTGACCATCGAGGCCGCCCGCCGCATTACCGAGCAGTTCGATGGCAAGCTGCGCATCAGCTACTCCGGCGGCGCCACGGTCTACAACATCCGCGCCCTGTATGACGCCGGTATTTGGCCCGTCACTCTGGCGACCGACGTGCTCAAGCCCGGTGGCTACGAGCGCTTTAGCCAGATGGCCGGTGAGTTTACCGACCTGGACGGCAAGCCGTTCGAGGGCGTCTCTCTCGACGCCGTGACCGCGATCCAGACCGACTCGCTCACCAACCCACTCTACAAGAAGCCGCTGCGTCCGCTGCCCGACCGCAAGGTCGCCGGCAAGAGCCCGCTTTCCGACTGCTTTACCACGCCGTGCCGCACGAGCTGCCCCATCCAGCAGGATATTCCCGCCTACCTGGCGGCTGTTGACGAGGGCCGCTTCGAGGACGCACTCAACATCATCATCGAGCGCAACGCCCTGCCGTTCATTACCGGCACCATCTGCCCGCATCCCTGCGGCCGTGCCTGCGAGCGTGCGTTCTACGAGCCCGAGGGCGCCCAGATCCGCGCCAGCAAGCTCAAGGCCGCCCGCGAGGCCATGG
>UQUD01000110.1 GCA_900544225.1 uncultured Collinsella sp. | reverse complement strand
CTCCCATTTCTCATGTCCAAGAAATGGGAGGCAGTTCATTGTTTGCGGGGCGGGCCTTGCTGTTGCGGCTAGCGTTTCTTTCCGCGGAAGAAGAAACCGTGCAGCGAGGGCTTGAGTCCGCGGTTGGCGCGACGCTCCTCGATATGATCGTGGATCGAAGCGACGCGCTCGATGACTTCGTCGGGGATTGGCACGTCGGGATTCATGTTCTCGACCTGGCTGACCTCGGCGGCGGCGACCTGGTCGATAATGGGCACATCGTCGCGCGAGATGACGGGCGTGGCGTCTTCTTTCATCTTGCGGTAGCGCTGCATCATGTCGGTCTGCAGCTGCTGGGCCGAAGGCGGCGTCCAGATGATGGCGTTGGCGCCGGCGGCGATGGTCTCACGGATGCTCTCGGGCGTCTTGCCGCCCGGTGCGATGAGCGGCAAGTTGGGATAGTGCTTGCGCAGTTCACGCAGGACCTGGGGCGTGTTCTTGCCGGCCGCGATGTTGAGGATCTTGGCTCCGGCGCGCACTTTGGCATGCGCATCATCGTCGCAGCGAACGGCCGTGGCGATGACGGGGATATCGGCGATGTTGGTGATGTGCTCGACCATCTCGGCGGTAGCGGGAGAGTTGACCACGCAGCCCGCCGCGCCCTGCATCTCGGATACGGCCGCCATCTGCACGGAACGCTTACCGGTGGTGGTGCCGCCGCCAACGCCCACAAAGACCGGGCACTCGGCAACGGTCAGCAACGCTTGCGTAATGGCGGGCTGCGGCGTGAAGGGGTAGACGGCAAACACGGCGTCGGCATTGGAGTTGCGGATGACCGCCACGTCGGTGGTGTAGATGAGCGATTTGATGCGGCGGCCAAAGAGCGTAAAGCCGCTGGCCTCCTCGATCTCATCGGGCATACGGAGGGCTGCCTTGCGCAGACGCCCGTCGATGGGCAGCGGCTCCATGGGCAAAAGGCCGTTGGGAGTTACGGCCACCTGGGGCTCGGTAAATTCGTCTGCAAGCTCAACCTCGGAGAAGTCGACCGAGGCGACGACGTCTTCGTGAACCTCGGCGGGCACATCGATGGGGGCTTGATCGTCGGTCGCGGCGGGCGTATCGAAGGAGCTGGTGGCGACAAAAGCGTCGACGCGCTCGTTCAAATCGTTGAGAGAATCCATGGCGGTCCGTTTCTATGTTGTGCGCCCGTCAGCGTGCGACCGGCGCTACGATTGCTAAATCGTTTGACGAGTTGATTTTTCCCCGCTGCGCCATCCGTTAGACTGAAGGGCCGGCGAACGTGAAGGAGCTGTGGTGGCGGGAATCGAGGTGCTATCTTGAATGTCCCGTATACAAAAGAGAGGTGACGCGGTATGGAATTCTCGGCAATGCTAGGCTCGATTGGCCTATGCGTGGGCGCAATCGTTGCCGCCGCGGTCATCTACTTTGCGGTCACGGCCATTAAAGGCAAAAGGGCCGAGCGCAAGGAACGCGAGGCGCTTAAACAGCACCGTGACCAGCAGGACAAGCGCGCACGGCGATAGTTTGTTGAGTTTTGAATCCGTGCGCTAGCTGCGTTTTCGGACCAGGGCGATATAGAAGCCCTCAAAGTCGCGACTGGGCGGAATGGTCAGCGTGCCGGGCATTCCGTTGGCAATGGCCGAGACGTGGCCGGCAGCAATGGCCTCGGTAAGGGCGTTGCACTCGATGCGCGGTTCCTCATCGGCTTCGCGGGCGCGGCGTGCTTCGCTTTCACTCGGCGTGCCGTCGAGGGGGATGAGCTCGCAGTCCATGTGCTTGTCGAGGGCCTCTTGTAGGGCATCCTCGTTTTCCTGCGGCAAGATCGAGCACGTCGAATAGACGAGCGTGCCGCCCGGTTTGAGGGCCCCCATGGCGCGGTCCAGAAGCGCGCGCTGCGAGCGGGCGCACTTGATGAGCAGCTGCTCGGTGAGGCCGCGCAAGCTCTTTTCGTTGCCGCTGATGACGGTGCCCGTACCGGTGCAGGGGGCGTCGAGCAGAATACGGTCAAAGCGGAAGAACTCGTCAAGCTCGCGTGCGTCAATGCGCATGACGGGCACGTTTTTGGCGCCCTGGCGGTGGAGGTTGGCTTCGAGCTTTTCGGCGCGGGGAATGCTCATCTCGCAGGCGGTGAGGTGTGCCTGTCCCTGGGTGAGGGCGGCGATCTGCGTCGTCTTGCCGCCGGGGGCCGCGCACATGTCCAGGATGTCCTCGCCGGCCTGGGCGCCCAGCACCAAAGGAGGCATCATCGACGACAGGCTTTGCAGGTAGATCTTGCCGTCACGGTAGATGTCGAGATCCCACAGGTCGGAAACCTGGGCTTCGGGAAGGATGAAGGCATCCGGGTACCATGCGACGGAGCGGTGTGCGATTCCGGCGGCGTCGAGTGCCGCGGCGATGTTCTCGGCGGTCGCCTTGAGCGTGTTGGCGCGCAGCGTGACCGGGCGCGTGGCTGCGGCGCCAAAGCCTTCGATCATGAGCTGAGCATCGGCGGGTGCATAGACGCCGGCGACCGTGTCGACCATAAAGCGCGGTAGGTCGGCGGCGGAGTGTTGGGCGGCAAGCTGGTCGGAAAGCTCGGTGGCGGCAAACTGCCTAAGCTTGAGCTCGGGCTTAACCTGCTTTTTCTGCTTACGACGACGCGGCTTGGACATCCGTCTTTCCTTCCCGTCCCAATTTGACTACTTTCCGGGCACGCCGCTGCTGGCGTGCTTTAGTACTGGCTCTCGTGCTTGCTGAAGAAGTCGAAGCGCGGGGGCAGCGGCTTAACGCGGTGCTCGCCGGGCTTCTCGCCCAGGCTCTCCACAAACTCGTCCGTGGAGGCAAAGATATTGTCCCAGCTAAAGAAGGCGACCGGATCGACGTCGAAGTACTCGCAGATGAGCTCGCAGCCAGCCGGGACGATGCCGTGCATCAGGACGGTCGCCACGCGCAGCTCGGTGAAGGCGTCGACCAGAGCTTGCTTCATGGCGGTGTTGGCCGGCTCACCCTCGAGCTTGTTGGCGGCCTTGGAGGCATCGCTCCAGCGCTTGTTGGCGGCGCGCAGGTAGTCGTCGCACACGGCGAGCGCGCGGTGCGTCTCGAACTTGTACATGGCCTGCTCAAAGGCAAGGGCGGCCTGCTCGGCAGCCTCGACCACGGCGGCGGAGGCGGCACCGGCGGGAATGCAACCGTTGCGATACGGGCTCTCGTCGCCCTCCTTGACGGCGACACCGTAGAAGCAGCTGCGGGCCAGGCGGTTGAACACGCCGGTCAAAAGAGCGCTCTCCTTAAGGGCCGGGTCGATGACGCGCTTGTCGTCGCAGGCGCGCACCTCGTTGCCGTCCTTGTCCTTGCCGGTCACGCGCGTGTCATATGCCTTGGGGCTAAAGCTCACCGGCTTCTCGGACAGGCCGAGCGACAGCCAATGCGCGCGCATCTGCTCGCAGGTGTAGTGTTTGAGCAGGTCGTCTGCCGGCGGGGGAGGCGTCTGCGAGGACGAGCTGGCCTTTTTGCCCATGTAGAGCAGATGGTAGCAGGCGCTGACGGTGCTCTGCGTGAGGTCCCAGCCCAGGGCCTCCCACATGGCGGTCTGCGCGATGCAGTAGAAGTAGATGTTGTCCTGACCGATGAACTGGTAGATCTGTGCGTCGTCAGAGCACCACCAGTCGCGCCAATCGAGCGAACTGTGCTGGTAGGTGGGTGCGGGTACCTGCGTGGAATCGGCAGCGGGCTCGCCCATGAGGGCGGCGTCCTGGGCGGCGACACCCTCAGTTACGCCGGCGGCTTTGGCATCGCGTGCGAGCACGGTGCGGGTGTAGCTGATGGGCGCCCACAGGCTCTCGGGCCAGCACCAGCAGGTGACGTCGTTCACGCCGTCGACCTCGGGCACCGGAACGCCCCAGTCGATGTTACCGGTGATGCGGAAGGGCACGAGCGCCTTGCCGCTGCGGAAGCGCACGCCGCCGTTAGCGAGCACTGCGTGGGCGTCGTCGCGCTCCTTCCAACTGGGGAAGGTGACGGTAAAGCTGCTCTTGTTGCCCTCGGGCTCCAGCACGGTGTGCTCGGGCAGTTGATCCTCGACGGCGTCGAAGGCCTCGCGGAACTTGTTCTGGATGTAGAGCTGTGCCGGCAGCAGCCACTCCTCCATGGTCTTGGAGACCACGGAGCGGACCTGTGGGTTCTGGGCGAGCTTGGCGGTGTAGGTCTTCATAAAGTCGAGGTAGGCCGGCAGGTCGAAGTAGAGGTTGTCGACCGGGCGCAGCTCGGGCACCTCGCCGGTGAGCTGGCTCTTGGGCGCGATGAGCTCCTCGGGCTCAAACTGGTGACCCAGGTCGCACTCGTCGGCGTACGCCTTCTCGGACTTGCAGCCCTGGATGGGGCAGCGGCCGATCACTTGGCGGCCGTTGAGGAACGTGCCGGCCTTGGCATCGTAGAACTGCAGCGTGGAGCGCTTGGAGATGGTGCCCTGCTCGTGTAGGCGCTCGATAATCTCGGCGGTAACCTCGTTGTGAATCTGCGCAGCCGGCTCAAGGCCCGAGCCGCCGTAGATGTCGCAGCTGATGTTGTAGTTGTTGAGGGTCGCGGCCTGGCGGGAGTGATTGGACTCGACATACTCGCCGATGGACTTGTCGTAGCCCTCGTTCTCCTTGAGCTTGCGGTAGCTCTCCATGATGGGCGAGCCGTAGCAGTCGGTGCCCGAGGTGAAGATGACGTTCTCGCGGCCCAGGCGGTCGCGCAGGAAGCGGGCGAAGAAGTCGGCCGGGACAAAGACGCCGCCAACGTGGCCAAAGTGAAGGCCCTTGTTGCCGTAGGGCTCGCCGGCGGTAACGATGGCGCGGCGAGGCCAGCTGGGACGGTCGTTCATGGAGTATTTGGATGCCATGGGACTCCTTCGCATATGGTGAGAGCGCGGCCGGGCGCAAGGCCTGGCGACGCGGTGGTCAATTCGTGCATATCGTTCGACATTATCGCACATGCGGGCGGGTACGTGGCAGGGGCGCTATCCTAAGATGCTATGAATGAAATTTCCAACATACATGCGTTTGAAGACGAGGATTTCCTGCACGCCTGCTTTGTGTGGGGGATGGCAGTGCTTGGCGCATTTGCCGTGTGCCTGGTGCCGGTGTTTATGCTGCTGGGCGGGCCTGCGGACTTGGATGCGGCTGACGCTGGCGGTTGGACGGCGGTCTTAGGCTGGATAGCCGGGTTGGCTGCGGTTTCGGCGGCGTCATTTGCCGTGCATGAGCTGGTGCACGGTGTGTTTTTTAAGCTGCTGGCGCCTGCGGGCGCGAAGGTGACCTTTGGAGCGAATCGCGAGACGGCGATGATCTATGCCTGCGCCGAGGGTGTGGTGTATTCGCGCCGACGGTACGTGGCGGTTTGTCTGGCGCCGACGGTTGTTGTGACGGCGGCGTTTGCCCTGGGGTTTGCGTTCTCGGGCTATCCGCTGCTGTGCTACTTGGCGGCTGGTCTGCACTTGTCGGGCTGTGTGGGCGATTGGTATTACGTGCGGACCATTTTGCGCGACCGCCGCATTGTCGCCTGCGAGGACACATCCTTTGGCGTGCGCTTTTTCGCAAGGTAGTCTGTTTGGGATGATATTTCTGGGACGGGGATTAAAAAATCATTGCGTGTGAGGAGATGTTGATGAAGCCGTTGTTGTTGCACGCTTGCTGTGCGCCGTGCTCGCTTGAGCCGGTTCGCCTGCTGCGCGAGGAGGGGTTTGAACCCACAATCTGCTGGACCAACCCTAATATTCAGCCTCACGATGAATGGCAGCGGCGTTTGGACGAGCTGCGCCGGTGGTGTGCCGATGGCGACATCGAGCTTATCGAGGCGGGGGAGGATCGCGAGCGCTGGGAGGCCGGCGTGGCCCCGCTGGGCGCCGATCGGCCC
>UQUD01000109.1 GCA_900544225.1 uncultured Collinsella sp. | reverse complement strand
GCGTCTGGTGGCGCTGCATCTGGCGATGTTTCGGGCGATTCGTCGACTTCTGGCTCCGATGGCGCTACGAATGGCACGACTTCTGGCTCTACCGATGCGGGTGCTTCCAACGGCGCTGGCGATTCCTCTACCGATGTGGGCTCCTCTAACGGTTCTGGTTCCGATGTCTTCGAGGAAGGTTCGAACGAGGGCTCCGATGCTGGCGATTCCTCGACGGAAAACAAGCCTTCTACCGGCGAGCAGCTTGGCTCTATGTTGGGCTCATCTTTGATGGCGGGCATTAACGGCGGCTCTTCTTCTGATGAGGGATCGTCTGAGCAGGGCTCCGGCTCTAATGCCAACGGTGCTGCTGATGCTTCAGCCGGTGCGGGTGCGAAGCAATCCGACGCTGATGCCCAGAAGGCCGGTGACAAGGGCGGTACTACGACCACCGCGACGACCAAGACCTCGGGTGGCAATATGCCCAGGACGGGCGACCTCATCGTGATGGCGAGCCTTGCGAGCGCGAGCTTGGCCACGCTGGGTGCTACGTCTATCGTGAGCGGTAAACATAAGCTCGATCAGCAGAATAAGGCTGCTGATGAGGACGGTTCCGAGGAGTAGCTTCTCGCTTGCCGAATAACAATAAGAGTCGGGACGGGGTCCGGTGCGAATGCATCGGACCCTGTTTTGTTGTGCAACGATTAGTTATGCCCCCTCACACCTTATGTTGCTACCGTTGCCCGATATGTTTGCGTGGCGACATCAGTACGCGCGAGGCAGTCATTACAATTGGCATCATGCTGCGATTTAGGGGGAACTTTTTGGTGTCTGAACAGGTAAATTATGGTTGTGCTGCCGGCTTTGGCGTGCGTCTAATCGGCTGTACAGACGATGTGGTTTTGCCGATTGACATGCACGACTATATGGAGGCTCTTGATTGCTGCATGCTGGTCGACAAGACCATGTTTATTGCCGATGTGCTAGATTGCGGTCCGTCCGTTATGGTGTGCTGCCGACCCGAGGGTTTTGGCAAGAGCATGAATTTGTCGATGCTCAAGGCTTTTCTGGAGCGTCCCGCGGTCGGTCGTGCTGGTCGGAGCTTGTTTGCCGATACTCAGATTTGGGATGCGGACGGCGGGCGCTATCGGGACGAGTACGCTTGCTATCCGGTGATATCGCTGGACTTTTCTGGCGCTGCGAGGCGTGGTGCCGCTGTTGCCGGCGTCGTGCGCGATGCTCTTTCGGGTGAATGCGCTCGTCTGCTGGCACTCTTGGAAGCTCCGGATTTAGCGCGAGATAAGGTGCGTCACATCGAACGCGTTGCGCGTGGCGTAGCGAGCGAGTCCGAGGTTGACTCGGTGCTTGGTGTGCTCATTGAACTGCTGGAGATGGCCTGCGATGAGCAGGTCGTATTGCTCGTTGATGGGTACGACGCGGCGTGGTTGGACCGTTCGAACGCGAGGGGCGCGTCCGGCCCCGGTCCAGCGGAGCTGCTCGACCGTGTGTTGTTCGACGCCATTGCCGCCGCGGGTCATTCGCTACGGTTGACGTGTCTGATGGGGGAGCGTCCCGGCCCTGCCGAAGCGGCGCTTTCTTCGCGCGGCTGCTCGTATTGTCTTTCGACGCCGCTTTCGACGTGGTGTGACCGTTGGTTCGGCTTTTCGGATGCCGAGGTCGAGGCTCTACTGAATCATGCTGGACGCGAGGAATTCCTGGATGATGCGCGTGAATGGCTCGAGGGATATCGGCTTGGCAGGGCCTATTGCTCGAGTCCGGCACGTGTGATTGGCTTTCTGGACCGAGGCTGCACAGCGCCTGTGCGAGCCGATCTGTATGGGTATGCCGATTGCCTGAGTAGGGTAATTTGTGACTGGAATCTTGACCGCCTTTCGGCTCTGTTCGATTTGCTCGAGGCCCATGGATGCGTTGAGGTCCCGCTTTGTTTTGGCGCTACGGGGCCAGAGACCTCGTCTGATGATGACCTGTGGACGGAGCTGTATCTGTCCGGTTTCCTGACGACGGATATGACTGAGGAGCCAGAGCATGGCAATCGCATCCGTGTTCTGCGGTTGCCCAATAATGAGCTTCGCCAAGCCTTGCGTCTGGTGATTATTGAGTGGTTTGAGTGCGCTGCCGAAGACATTCGAGACGTCGATGCGTTTCGCGACGGGTTGTGCCGTGGGGACGAGGATGCGGTGAGACAAGCGCTCGATTGCATCCTGGGAGATGCGGGAATTGGTGTGACCGACCCAGATGCGCCGCTGCCATATCACCTGCTCTTGCAGGGGCTCTGCTTTGGCTTGCCGGGCTATGCCAATCCTGCCTCGAGGCGAAAGCGTGGCGCGAATCGCTGGGACATCCAGGTTTTCCCTACGGGCGCCGTGCTTGACGTGGCAGACACGATCGGTATGCTCGACGAGCGTCCGTTGATAACGATCAACATGATGTATGACCCCGACGTGGACGCGCTCGGCCTGGAGCTGCTGGCCGTTCAGGCGCTGCTCGACATAGAGCGCGACGGTATCGACAAGATTCGCGTACCGCGACCCGGTATGGGCCGTATGCGCTGGGGATTCGGGTTTGACGGGCGTCGTGTGGCAGCGGTGTGCCAGCGGCTGTAGGGGCAGGCGATACTGCAGGGTGCCCGCTACTCTGCGTCCTTCATGGGCGGCATGGGCTTCCAGTCGGGATCCTTGATGATCTTGCGGGCGTCTTTCATGCCGCGGCGCAGCGCCGGGATGCCGGTCTTGAAGCATTTGTCGACGGCTGCCAGACGAATGAACTCCTTGCAGAAGGTCGCGGCGTTGCCCAAGCGGAACAAGATGGGGTGGTAGTCGCCGTAAATCTGCATGTAGCGGGCCAAAAAGCCGCGATTGCGCATGATGTAGTAGCGGTTGGTGTCGCTCGTGGAGTTGAGCTGACGTTTGCCGGCGATGTCCCAGTTAGAGACGGCGCGGGCGCGCTTGAGCACCACGTCGGCAACCACGGCGGCGGGGAAATGCTGGCTGGCAACATAGCCGTAGCAGGCATCGTCGCCGTAGATGAAAAAGCGCGCATCGGGCAGGCCGATCTTGTCGACTACGCGGCGCGAGAACAGGCCGCCTTCAAAGCACAGCTGGTTCATGGCGCGGTAGCCGTCGGGGCCCAAGTCCCACTTGGCGATGGGGTTGGGGATTCCAAGCGAAAGGATGAGCTGGTACTGCCAAAAGAACGCGCCGCCATCGAAGTCCAGACGCGAACCCTGGATGACGTCGTAGCGGTCCGTCCACTTTGCTAGGCGCTCAATGCCCTCGGGGATGACGAGCACGTCGTCGTCCATGACCCAAAACCACTGAGCACCCAGGTCGTAGGCGCACTTGGTGCCGGCGGAGAAGCCACCCGCGCCGCCGCCGTTTTCGAGCTGCGGGGCGTAGATGACGCGGTCGGTGCCGCCCTTTGTATCGGGCTGATCAGTGTCGATGCCCCACAGGTTGGCGAGGCGCTCGTTGAATGCGGCGCACATGGCCTCGGTCTCGCGCGAATTCTCGTTGTCGACGATCACGATACGCCAAGGCGTTGCCGTGAGCTCGGTCATGGAGTCGAACAGGTTGGCCAGGAGCTCCTGGCGCTTGTAAGTGACGACGACGATGGCGAGCTTGTCGATGGGAGCGGGGAGGGTGGAGGTCATGGGGAATATATCCTTTCACGCGCGGCGGGCGAGCGCTACGCGGAAGCTATCGAATGCGTCCGTTGGACGGCACCTATTGTAAAGGGTCGCTGCGCCATGTTTGCAAGGTTTGAATAAAACGCAGGAACCTGCCATGGGTATGGTGACCGCGATTTAGCGCAGCGGTTCGATGGATATGTTGCGTGCGGCTTTGGGCTGCATGACTTCCTTTCGCTTCGGTTTGCCTCTGCGGGCTCCATAGATTATATAAACGCCCGCGGGCGGGACGACCCTTTGATACCATGAAACGACAGGTATTTCCTAAGGAGCACATTTGTCTACTAACGCCTCTGGCAGCCCTGTTCTGTCGCTGCTTATTCCCATTTACAACGTTGAGCGCTACCTGCGCGAGTGCCTCGATTCCGCCGTGGCGCAGACGCTCAAGGACATCGAGATCATCTGCATCAACGATGGCTCTACCGACAACTCTCCGGCGATAATCCGCGAGTACATGGAGCGCGACGCGCGCGTGAAGATGATTGACAAGGCCAACAGCGGCTACGGCGACTCGATGAACCGTGGCCTGGAGATGGCTCGCGGCAAGTACGTGGGCATTCTGGAGTCCGATGACTTTATGGCGCTCGACGCCCTGGAAAAACTCGTGTCGGCGGCCGAGCGCTTCGGTGCCGATTTTGCAAAGGCGAATTTTGACTTCTACTGGTCCAAGCCCGAGGAGCGCCGTTCGCTGCACGAGATGTTTAAGGCAAGGGACTGTGGCAAGCCGGTGCACCCGAGCAATACGACGCAGTTCTTTAAGCAAAAGCCGTCGATTTGGTCGGCCGTGTACCGCCGTGATTTTCTTGAGCGCAACGGCATCAAGTTCCTGCCGACTCCGGGAGCATCCTTTCAGGACACGTCGTTTGCCTTTAAGGCGATCGCATGCGCCGACAAGGCCGTTTACCTGCACGATGCCGTGCTTTCGTATCGTCAGGACAACGAGAACTCCTCGGTCAATTCTTCGGCTAAGGTCTTTTGCGTCAATACCGAGTATGCCGAAATCGAGCGCTGGATCCAAGAAGATTATGCTCGCGACCACGCAATCGATGACGTCGCCCGCATGCTCAAGTTCAATCAGCTCATTAAATACGATTCGTATATGTGGAACTATGTGCGCTTGGCACCCAAGTTCTATAAGGAGTTCCTGGTGCAGATGGCCAAGGAATTCCAAGCGGCCTTGGACGCCGGGGAGTTTTCGCTGGACGATCTTAAGCCGTGGAAGCGCGCGAATCTTGCTGCCATCCTCAAAGATCCTGAGGGCTGGGTTGACGAGCATCCGACTTTTGCGACGGATGGTGCCTTGGGACGCGCCAAGTACTACGCATCGGTTGGAGGCCCCGGCGTGGTCGCCGCCTTCCTCATTGAATCGCTGAGGGGGTAGGTCGGTATGGGAGAGGCCTCGATTCCCAAAGCGACTATTGTCGTTCCCGTATACAACTCCGCGCGCTCCATTCAGAGATGCCTCGACTCGCTGGTGACACAGTCCGAGCGCTCGATTCAGGTTGTCTGTGTCAACGACGGTTCGGTTGACGATTCGCTGAGTGTCTTGCGTCAAATTGCGCAGGCCGACGACCGTGTGCTGGTGATTGACCAGGAAAACGCTGGCGTCTCGTGCGCTCGAAATGCCGGTATCGATGCCGCCAAGGGCGAGGTGGTTTTCTTTATAGATGCCGACGATTACATCGACGCCCAGACGGTCGAGTGCGTGTTGCATGCCATGGAGTCTGCAGATGCCGAGGTCGCCGTTTTTGGCGGCGTCTGCGAGCCGTCCGACGCCGCACCCAAGCGGGTCCGGCAACTCATGAGCCCCAAGGCGGGCACTTTTGGCGCCCGTGACCCCCAGTTACTGTTCCACGCAAATGCACAGCCCTATGCATGCCGCGCGGCTTTTTCGCGCGAGCTGCTCAATCGCGAAGGCATTCGCTTCGCCTCTGGCTTGGCCTTGGGCGAGGACGTTGTGTTCCAGTTCGCAGCTTACGCGCTGGCCTCAAAGACTGTTGTCATGCCGGACAGGTTCTACCACTACGTGATGGAGAACGAATCGGCGACGCACGAGTTCAACAGTGCCGAGGCCCGCGCCAAAAAGCTCGACGCACACATGAAGATGCTCGAGGAAGTTTTGGAAGATTGGGCGGGTTACGGCCTTTTGGACCTGTGCCCCGGAGAGCTGATCACCTGGTTCTTGGACCTTCTCGTGTTTGATTTGGCGCGCTTGGATGCCGATGGTTTCCGTCGCGTGGCCGGTCGCGTCAATATGGATTTCACGACGTTTTTGGGAA
>UQUD01000108.1 GCA_900544225.1 uncultured Collinsella sp. | reverse complement strand
CGATGCTCACGAGCTACCCCGACCTGTTCCGCACGTATGCCGACCGCATCTGCTCGATCGAGTGGGTGGACCCGCGCCACGAGTCCATCGCGTGGGCCGTGCTCGCGACGCCTCCGGGCACCGACCCCACGGCGTGCATGGATGCGGCGCGCGCGGTGTGTCCCGAGGCAGCGTCGCTTGTCAGCGCCGGGCGCATTTCGTCGACGAGCAAACACCCCACCGAGACGAACATCGTGTTTATGCTTGATACCCTTGAGCTCTACACCATCAAGCGCCGCATGCGCGCCGCACAGGCCAAGCTTCGCCAGGACCGGTCGCTCGACGATGAGGCGCGTCGTGTGCTGACGATGCAGGCGATGCAAGATTCTCAGCGCCAGCGCGAGCTCCAAAAGTCGATTGGTGGCGTGGCCGATCCGTTCCGTTTGATCGGTTTGGAGACTGCGGGCGCCGACCAGGCCTAGATGTTGTGGTCAACCAGCGTATTTGCGCCTATATCCAGTCTGAATTTTGGGTATAGACGTCAATGTGTGTGCTAAAGTAATGAGTCCTGTGGACTATGAAGGGAGAATCTGTGCCAAAAAAGAGTGAGAGCACGGGTACTGGGCTGGAATCCTACGTTGCAAAGCTCATGGGCAACGGCTCAAACAGGACTTCGGTAACCGAGGACGAGATTCAGGTCGCCCTGAAGGATATCGATGTGTCTGACGAGCAGCTCAACGCGGTGTATTCCGCGCTGCGCAACAGCGGCATCCAGATTATCTCCGCGAGCGGAAACGACGACGCCCCCATGGACGTCGACGATGACGATAACGATAGCGATACCGACGATTTCGATGACGACGAGCACGATTCCGGCTCGCTCGACGATCACGAGCTTAAGATGGCCCGTCAGGCCGATGCCGAGATGGGTTCTTCCAAGAGCAAGAAGAAGCGCACCGTGCGCACGTCCCGTTCGCGTTCGCGCGTGCGTGGCATCGATGCCTCCACGGTGATGCTGACCGGCGACCCGGTTCGTATGTACCTTAAGGAGATCGGTAAGGTCGACCTGCTGACCGCCTCCGAAGAGGTCGATCTGGCCATGAAGATCGAGGCTGGCCTTGACGCCACCGAGAAGCTCGAGGCCGCCGAGGCGGGCGAGATCGAGCTTACCCGCGCCGAGATGCGTCGCCTGACCCGCATCGAGAACGTGGGTCTCGAGGCCAAGCAGGCGCTCATCAGCGCCAACCTGCGTCTGGTCGTCTCCATCGCCAAGCGCTATGTCGGCCGCGGCATGCTGTTCCTGGACCTGATCCAGGAGGGCAACCTCGGTCTGATCCGCGCCGTCGAGAAGTTCGACTACCAGAAGGGCTTTAAGTTCTCCACGTACGCCACGTGGTGGATCCGCCAGGCCATCACGCGTGCTATCGCCGACCAGGCCCGTACTATCCGTATTCCCGTGCACATGGTCGAGACCATCAACAAGCTCGTCCGCGTGCAGCGCCAGCTTCTCCAGGACTTGGGTCGCGACCCGACCCCCGAGGAGATTGGTGCCGAGATGGACATGAGTGCCGATCGCGTCCGCGAGATCCAGAGGATTTCGCAGGAGCCCGTGTCGCTCGAGACCCCCATCGGCGAGGAAGAGGATTCCCAGCTGGGCGACTTCATCGAGGACTCCCAGGCTATCGTTCCGCCCGATGCCGCCAGCTTCTCCATGCTGCAGGAGCAGCTCGCCCAGGTGCTCGACTCACTTGCCGATCGTGAGCGCAAGGTTATCGAGCTGCGCTTTGGCCTTGTCGACGGACATCCCCGCACGCTCGAGGAAGTCGGCCGCGAGTTTGGCGTCACGCGCGAGCGCATCCGCCAGATCGAGTCCAAGACCCTGGCCAAGCTTCGTCATCCCAGCCGCAGCAGCAAGCTCAAAGACTACATCGAGTCTTAACCTCGCAAGCAAGAAGCGCCCTCAAGCACATCCGCTTGGGGGCGCTTTTATCTAGTCATTGGGGACGTCCCCAATGACTAGGTCGGAAAAATTCTCAAAAAAGTTCTTGCCCTAAGCTGATTCGTCCGTATAATAAACTTCGTTGCTTGAGAGCACGCACCTATTCCTCGGTAGCTCAATGGTAGAGCACGCGGCTGTTAACCGCGCTGTTGTAGGTTCGAGTCCTACCCGGGGAGCCAGGTTGTAAAACCCGTCGCTTATGCGGCGGGTTTTTTCATGCCGCGATCGCCTGGCGCGAACGTTGCCATATCAACATTTCGTGTCGAGGATGTAATCCCGCGACCCACCACCTCAACATGGCGCGCTCGTTGTAGAATATTGCAATGATTGCTCCCACGAGATGGTGCCGCGAGCACCAGATAAGGAGATTCTTGTGTCTGAGACCATTAACGGCAGCCTGAGCGTCTCGAACGACGTTATTGCCGATATTGCCGGTTATGCCGCGATGACGTGCTATGGCGTCGTCGGTATGGCCGAACAGCTCCAGGGCGCCGAGAGCGTGCGCCTGCTTGCCGGTCAGCGCCTCCGCAAGGGCGTGCTTGTCTCCGCCGACGAGAACGGCCTTACGGTCGATCTTCACGTCGTGCTCGAGAACGGCGTCAACATGAAGTCCGTCTGCCACAATCTTTCGAGCTCCGTTGCCTTCACCCTGCAGGAGATCGCCCAGATCGATCCCGCCAGCCTTAAGATCGGCATCCACATCGACGCGCTCAAGAGCCGTCTGAACTAGCATCCGAAAACGGAGATTCAAATACCCATGATTGCAAAGACCATTCGCACCTGTTTTCCGATCGCTGCGGCTGCCGTTTCCGACAAGGCCGAGGAGATCAACAAGCTCAACGTCTTCCCCGTACCCGACGGCGACACCGGCACCAACATGTCGCTCACGCTCGCCTCGGTGACCAAGGAGCTTTCCGCCCTTCCCGCCGATGCCGATATGGAGGCCATCGCCGGCGCCATCACCCACGGCTCCCTGATGGGTGCCCGCGGCAACTCCGGCGTCATCACCTCGCAGATCCTGCGCGGCGTGGCCGAGGGTCTCGTCTCTGCCGATGAGCCCATCACGTCTGCCAACATCGCCTTCGCCTTCCGTCGCGCCGTCAAGGTCGCCTTCCAGGCCGTCCGCAAGCCCATCGAGGGCACGATTCTCACGGTGCTGCGTGATGTCTCGACCAAGGCCGACGAGTGCGAAAAGAAGAAGTTCTCGGCCGAGGACGCGCTCGATGCTATCGTCGTCGAGGCCTACCAGTCCGTCGCCCGCACGCCCGATTTGCTGCCCGTTCTGAAGGAGAACGGAGTGGTCGACTCCGGCGCCTTTGGCTTTGCCATCTTCCTTGAGAACTTTGTTGCCGCCGCGCTTGGTCGCAGCACCGTTGTCGAGGATTTCTCCGCCACGTTTGATTCCGCTGGCTCTGCCCGTGACGCGGCCCTTGGTCGCGTTGAGATCGAGGCTAACGACGACTGGGAGGGCTCGGAGTTCCGCTACTGCAACGAGTTCCTCTTTAAGGCCGATGCCCCCTTTGACGAGGACGAGTGCCTTAAGTTCCTGGGTTCCATGGGCGACTGCGAGCTGCTCGTGGGTGCCTACCCCGACTACAAGATCCACGTGCACTCCAACACCCCCAACCTGGTGCTCGAGCATATGCTGCAACTTGGTCAGATCTACGAGGTCTTTATCCACAACATGGAGATGGAGGCCCACGACCGTACCGCCAAGATTCATGAGGACCAGGAGAAGGCTGCCGAGCCCGCCAAGGCGCTGGGCTTTGTCGCCGTTGCCGCTGGTTCGGGCGAGGCCGACATCCTCAAGTCCCTCGGCGTTGACGTGATCGTCTCGGGTGGCCAGACCATGAACCCCTCGACCGCCGACCTGCTGGGCGCCGTCGACCAGGTTAACGCGACCTCGGTCATCATCCTGCCCAACAACGGCAACATCCGCATGGCTGCCGAGGCCGCTGCCTCTGCCTGCACCGATAAGAAGGTCGCCGTCGTTCCCACCAAGACCGTTCCCCAGGCGTTCTCCGCGCTGTTTGCGGTCCTGCCCGATTCCGAGCTTGAGGACGCTGTTGCCGCCATGGTCGACGCCATCAGCGAGGTTCGCGATGGCGAAGTCACCCGTGCCGTGCGCGATTCCAGCGCCTCCGACGGCTCTCCGATTCACTCCGGTGATGTCATGGGTATCATTGCCGGCTCCATCGACGTGGTCGGCTCCGACGTGAAGCAGGTCACGCTCGACTGCATCAACCGCATGCAGGAGGAAGAGGAGGGCGACGCGCTGACGATTCTTGCCGGCGAGGAGCTGTCCGATGAGGCCTTTCAGGAGATCGTCGACGCCATCGAGGAGGCTCAGCCCGACCTGGAGATCGATGCCCATCGTGGCGAGCAGCCGCTCTATCCCGTGATCTTCTCGATCGAGTAGGCATCTGCCCATGTCCGAGCTGTGCTCCGTGCCGCGCGTCTCGGAGCGCTTTGCCCAGAGCAATGCGCTCGACGAGGATATCGCGCGACTCAAATATGTTTCGGGTAAACGTGAGGAGGCCCTTCGCCGTCTGGGAATTCGGACGGTGGGGGACCTCCTTCTCCATATCCCTCATCGATACCTGGACTTTACGCGCTCCTGGTCCATCGAGATGGCACCCATCGGTACCGTGTGCACGATTGTCGCCACGGTCGATCGTATCGTCCAAAAGCAGCCTCGCCCGCGTATGCAGGTGACCGAGGTCTCGCTGGTGGACGAGACGGGGGTGCTGCAAGTCGCCTTTTTCCGTCAGCCCTGGATTGCCCAGCAGTTCAAGCAGGGAGACCGCTTGGCCGTGATGGGTAAGGTCGAGTTTGCCTACGGCTTTAAGCAGATGGCTTCTCCGCATTTCGAAAAGCTCGAGGGCGGGCGTGCCGCGGGCACTATCCTTCCGGTCCACTATGTGAGCGATGGCGTGAGCCAGGCGTGGATGCGCCGCATCGTAAGCGGCGCGCTCGAGGTCGTCGGCAATCCCTTCGATCCGATTCCCGCACGCTTGCGCGTCAAGCGCCGCCTGATGAGCAATGCTCGTGCGCTGCGCTCAATTCACTTTCCATCGAGCATGGCCGAGCGCGATATCGCGCGCCGCCGCCTTGCCTATGAGGAGTGCCTCTACCTGCAGCTGGCGCTGCGCTTGCGCAACGACGGCGGCTTGGTCGAAGTCGCTCCCTACGCCCACGCCGCGGGCGAGCACCTGGCGGCGCTCAAGGAAGCCCTGCCGTTTTCGCTGAGCGACGAGCAGGAGGCCGCGTTCCAAGACATCCTGCACGACATGTGCGATGGCGGGCGCGTGATGAACCGCCTTCTGCTGGGTGACGTCGGTACTGGCAAGACGGCCGTCGCCGCCTGCGCGCTGGCTGTCGCGGCCGATTCGGGCACTCAGTCCTGCGTTATGGCGCCTACGGGCGTGCTGGCGCGTCAATATGCCGATAAGACCGGCCCCTTGCTCTCGCAGGCTGGCATGTCCTGGGCGCTCCTGACGGGCGCCACGCCGGCGGCCGAGCGCGAGCGGATCCATGCGCAGTTGGAATCGGGCGAGCTCGACGTCCTCTTTGGAACCCACGCGGTCCTTTCGGACAACGTGGCGTTTAAGCATCTGTCGCTTGTCGTCATCGACGAGCAGCACCGCTTTGGTGTGGGCCAGCGCAATGCTCTGCGTGCCAAGGGCCCGGGTGCCGACCTGCTCGTTATGACGGCCACGCCGATCCCGCGCACGTTGGCGCTCTCGGTCTACGGCGACCTGGACACGAGCATCATCCGCCATCGACCTGTTCCGGGGGCGGGCGTTACGACGCGCGTGCTCACCGAGTCGAGCCGCGATTTGGCCTACGGTGCCGTCCGCGAGGCGTATGAAAAGGGCCAGCAGGCTTACGTGATCTGCCCGCTTGTGGAGCCGAGTGACTCGGCCGATGAGCTGGAAGACGTACCCGGTATCGCCCGCGACGACGAGGGCCGCGTGACCGTGCCTGTACCGCTGCACGATACGGCAACCGAGCTCGAACGACTGCGTCTGGCCCTGCCGGGACTTACCATTGAGCGCCTTCACGGCCGCATGCCGGCGGGGGAGAAGGACCGCGTGATCGATGCCTTCAAGCACGGCGAGATCGACGTGCTCGTCTCGACCACGGTGGTCGAGGTAGGCGTCGACGTGCCCAACGCCACCGTCATGGTCATCGAGAACGGCGAGCGCTTTGGCTTGG
>UQUD01000107.1 GCA_900544225.1 uncultured Collinsella sp. | reverse complement strand
CGCTGCCGAGCGTGGCGGGCATTGCCGTCGGAGCTTTGGCGCGCAATCGCCGCGCGGGGTTCCTGCAGGGCGTGTTGGCCCTTTCCGCCTGTGAGGTTCCGGCTCTGGCCGCACTCGCATGCGCCGTGTTTTCCCAGCGCGCCGTGGCGAGCGGTTTCGTTGCCGCCTTAATTGCAACCTATGCGCTCACGTGGTTTTTGCTGGCGATGGGGTTTGCCTTTGAGCTTCCCGTCGTGTCAGCACGACGTGCGAAAATTCCCATGGCGACGCCGCTTGCCGGCGGAGCCGCGGCTGTTCGCGCCTTTGGCGGGCCGGCCGAAGTATCCGACACTATCTCTGCGACCAAGGAGGGCTAAGCCATGGCTTCTCAAGCTGAGCTCACCCCGTGCGGGGCAATGTTTGACATCTTTAAGCGCGCAGCGCACCTGAGCCATATCGAACTGTGCGGCCTGGTGCTCTCGAGCCGCCCGCTGGCCGATGGCCGCAGCCCCCAGAGCCGCGCCGCCGATCGCTCCTGGGTCTCGCGTTTTATCGTGCGCGCTCCGGTCGGCACGCTGCAGGAGCGCTATTTTGCCGATTACGGCACCTCGGCCGCGCGCATCATGTCGCATCTGGCCCTGCGCCGCCGCAATCCCATGAATGCCACGGCGGTGATCAACATGGTGTGCGGGCCCGCTGGCGAGCCCATGGTGCGGGCGCTCGAGGAATGCCATCAGGAGCCTCTACCGCAATGCGGTCGAGCGCCTGTCGCAGGCGGCGGAGCTTATGCCCGCCGAACGTGCCGAGGCCGTGCTGGTGCTGTTTGTCGCCGTCGGTTGCTCGGCAGATGTTCGATCCTCGGTGACCTATGCCATCGACTACGCTCATGCGACCTGTGGCGGCGCCACATCGACGCCGCGCTCGCTGAGCACCTCGACGGTCACGGGCGAGCACGAGGCGGCGCCGACGCATCCGCTGGGACTGCTGCGCGTGCAAAACGGTTATGTGGTAAGTGCCCCGCGCTGGATTCAGCCGAGCGAGCAGGGCGTGGAGATCGGTGCGCTGGCGACGGGGGAGGGCGATATCACCGATGTGGGCGATGACGTTTCGGCTCGCCATGCCCACGTGTGGTGCGATGACCAAAATACCTGGTACGTCGAGGATCTGTCGTCCACCAACGGAACCGTGGTGGTAAACGGCGCGACGAACGTCTGCACCCAGGTCGAGCCTGGCCGCTCCGCTCAGCTCAACCCCGGTGACGAGCTCAAGCTCGGCGAATCCACCACCTACGCCATTCTCCTCGGCGCCCTCTAGCTCATCTCCTAAATAAGTTGCGGTGAAATAGAGACTGTTTAAGGCCGCGACCGGCAAATACAGTCCCCATTTCACCGCAACTGCCGTGTGGTCGGCGATAGAGAAACGAGAGTGGATTTCCGGACGCACGAGAGAGGATTTTCGGACGCACAACCCATGAGAGTGGATAATCTCCCACTTTTGGTCAAGATACAGGCAAAAAGTGGGAGATTATCCACTCTCGATGCAGGCTGCGACTTTTCCGTCCGAGGGGCCATCTCGCCCCTTGGCAGTCACCCGAGGTAAACCTTTACCTCCCACCTATATTTGTCGAAATTACACTTGACGGCGGGGTACAATAAACCCGCATGCGGATTTCCGTTGCGGGCGCTTCCCATCGCCGGGGCGTGCCCGGGAGCATCCGGCATGCGGCCTTTGCGGCGCTCGGCCATGTGCAAGACGGGTAGCTAGGCCTGCGGTGCGCAAGCGCCCCTCGCCTTGGCATGCCTTCTCTCCACGCCATGTACCTGCTGCTCAGTCTGCCTGCCAGATGATTGGAAGCAACAGCGAAAATCCCATCACGCCAACATCCCGGCAATCGCCGGGGCCTGTATACCTATATGAGAGGAGAGGGGTATATGGCGCGTAAGTTTAAGTCTATGGACGGCAACGAGGCGGCCGCATATGTTTCGTATGCGTACACCGAGGTAGCGGGAATTTATCCCATTACGCCGTCCAGCCCGATGGCCGACCACGTCGACCAGTGGGCGGCCCAGGGTCGCAAGAACATCTTTGGCACCCCGGTCAAGGTCGTCGAGATGGAGTCCGAGGCAGGTGCAGCCGGTACCGTTCACGGTTCGCTGGGCGCCGGTGCTCTGACCACCACCTACACGGCTTCTCAGGGCCTGCTCCTGATGATCCCGAACATGTACAAGATCGCGGGCGAGCAGCTCCCGGGCGTCTTCCACGTCTCCGCGCGTTGCGTCGCTTCCCACGCCCTGAACATCTTCGGTGATCACTCCGACGTCATGGCCTGCCGCCAGACCGGTTTCGCCATGCTCGCCGAGGGCAACGTCCAGGAGGTCATGGACCTCTCGCCGGTGGCTCACCTTGCCGCCATCGAGGGCAAGACCCCGTTCCTTAACTTCTTCGACGGCTTCCGCACCAGCCACGAGATCCAGAAGGTCGCCATGTGGGACTACAAGGATCTGGCCGAGATGTGCGACATGGACGCCGTCCAGGCTTTCCGCGATCACGCGCTCAACCCTGAGCACCCGCACACCCGCGGCAGCCACGAGAACGGCGACATCTTCTTCCAGAACCGCGAGGCCTGCAACAAGGTCTACGACGAGCTCCCTGCCGTCGTCGAGGGCTACATGAAGAAGATCAACGAGAAGCTCGGCACCGATTACGGCCTGTTCAACTACTACGGCGCTCCCGACGCCGATCGTGTCGTCGTGTGCATGGGCTCCTTCTGCGACGTGCTCGAGGAAGTCATCGACTACCTCAACGCTCACGGCGAGAAGGTCGGCCTGGTCAAGGTTCGCCTGTTCCGTCCGTTCTCCATCAAGCACTTCGTCGACGTTCTCCCCGAGACCGTCCAGAAGATCGCCGTCATGGACCGCACCAAGGAGCCGGGTTCCATCGGCGAGCCGCTCTACCAGGACGTCGTCTCCGCTCTCTACGAGGCCGGCAAGACGGGCATCAAGGTCGTCGGCGGCCGTTACGGCCTGGGCAGCAAGGACACGCCTCCCGCGTCCGCGTTCGCTGTCTTCGAGGAGCTTAAGAAGGACGAGCCCAAGCGCGAGTTCACCATCGGCATTGTCGATGACGTGACCAACCTGAGCCTGCCCGAGGCCGAGGATGCGCCCAACACCGCAGCCCCCGGCACCATCGAGTGCAAGTTCTGGGGTCTGGGTGGCGACGGTACCGTCGGCGCCAACAAGAACTCGATCAAGATTATCGGCGATCACACCGACAAGTACGTTCAGGCCTACTTCCAGTACGACTCCAAGAAGACCGGCGGCGTCACCGTTTCGCACCTGCGCTTTGGTGATTCCCCGATCCGTTCGCCGTACTACGTGACCAAGGCCGACTTTGTCGCCTGCCACAACCCCAGCTACATCGTCAAGGGCTTCAAGATGGTCCGCGACGTCAAGCCGGGCGGCACCTTCCTGGTCAACTGCCAGTGGAGCGACGAGGAGTTTGCCGAGCACATGCCCGCCGTGGCCAAGCGCTACATCGCGAACAACAACGTCAACGTCTACCTGATCGACGCTATAGACCTGGCTGCCAAGGTCGGCATGGGCAAGCGCACCAACACGGTGCTCCAGTCCGCCTTCTTCGCGCTGGCCAAGGTCCTGCCCGCAGAGGACGCTCTGCAGTACATGAAGGACGCGGCCACCAAGTCCTACATGAAGAAGGGCCAGGCCATCGTCGACGCCAACCACAAGGCCATCGATGCCGGCGCTACCGCCTTCCGTAAGTTCGAGGTTCCGGCCGACTGGGCAACTGCCGAGGATGCCGCTCCCGTCGAGCTCTCCGAGGAGACCAAGTCCGCCATCGCCCAGCAGGTCAAGAACCTGCTCGAGCCCATCGATCGCATGGATGGTGACAGCCTGCCTGTTTCCGCCTTTGTCGATTGCGCCGACGGCCAGTTTGAGCTGGGCGCCTCCGCATACGAGAAGCGCGGCGTCGCCGTGGTCGTTCCTCACTGGGACGAGACCAAGTGCATCCAGTGTAACCAGTGCGCTTATGTGTGCCCGCATGCCACCATCCGTCCGTTCGCGATGACCGAGGACGAGGCTGCCGCCGCGCCCGAGGCTACCCGCACGCTCGACGCCATGGGCCCCAAGGCCAAGGGCATGAAGTTCACCATGGCCGTGTCCCCGCTCGACTGCATGGGCTGCACCAACTGCGTCAAGGTCTGCCCCAAGGGCGCCCTCGAGATGGTTCCCACCGAGCAGGAGATGGACCAGCAGCCCGTTTGGGACTACATGGTCGAGAACGTCTCCGAGAAGAAGGAGCTCATCGCGGCCAACGTCAAGGGCAGCCAGTTTAAGCAGCCCTACCTGGAGTTCTCCGGCTCCTGCGCCGGCTGCGCCGAGACCGCCTATGCACGTCTGGTGACCCAGGTCGCCGGCGACCGCATGTTCATCTCCAACGCCACCGGCTGCTCCTCCATTTGGGGCAACCCCGCTGCCACCGCTCCTTACTGCAAGGACAAGGACGGTCACGGCCCGGCGTGGAACAACTCCCTGTTCGAGGACAATGCTGAGCACGGTCTGGGCATGGCCGTCGGTTACGAGGCCGTCCAGAAGAAGCTGATCGCCGCTACCCAGGACATCATCGCTGCCGATGGCCCGTCCGATGAGCTCAAGGCTGCCGGCCAGGCTTGGATCGACTCCGTCAACGACGCCGAGGCTTCCAAGACCGCTGCCGCTGCCTACGTTGCCGAGCTCGAGAAGTGCGGTTGCGACGCTTCCAAGGCGATCCTCGCCGACAAGGCTTACCTCACCAAGAAGTCCTTCTGGATTTTCGGCGGCGACGGTTGGGCCTACGACATCGGCTTCGGTGGCCTGGACCACGTCCTGGCTTCCGGCCACAACGTCAACGTCTTCGTCTTCGACACCGAGGTTTACTCCAACACCGGTGGCCAGGCCTCCAAGGCCTCGAACTTAGGCCAGGTCGCTCAGTTCGCCGCTGCCGGTAAGGTGACCAAGAAGAAGTCTCTGGCCGAGATTGCCATGAGCTACGGCTACGTCTACGTGGCGCAGGTCGCCATGGGTGCCAACCCGGCTCAGACCCTCAAGGCCATCCACGAGGCCGAGGCCTACGACGGCCCGTCCCTCATCATCGGCTACAGCCCCTGCGAGATGCACTCCATCAAGAAGGGCGGCATGCAGAACTGCCAGGCCGAGATGAAGAAGGCTGTCGAGTGCGGTTACTGGAACCTCTTCCGCTTCAACCCCGAGGCTGCTGCCGGCAAGAAGTTCTCGCTCGATTCCAAGGAGCCCGCGGGCGGTTATCAGGAGTTCCTGATGAACGAGGCCCGTTACGCTTCGCTGACGCGTTCCTTCCCCGAGCGCGCCGAGGAGCTCTTCAAGGAGAACGAGCAGGCTGCCATGGACCGCTACGCTCACCTGCTGAAGCTCAAGACGGTGTACAACGAGGCCTAGGTCTCCCACCGCAGGATCTGAGGGCTGACCTTCGCGGACGTCCTCGGACATGAAAGAACCCCCGCTGCGCACTACGTGCGGCGGGGGTTCTTTCGTCCTGCGGAGTGTCCGCGAAGGTCAACCCTCAGATCCTGCTACGACTACCTCCTCGGATTGTGTGGGCTGATGAAGGACGTGGTTGTGGGGGCCTTTTGTCCCTTTCGCTGTTTCGCGGCTTTGCCGCGAAACCTCGCGCCACTTTGGGGATGGATGGAGGTTTTGGCTGTTGCTGCCTTCTATCCCTGTGCTTTGGGGCTGGTTGCCTTTTTGGAGCTCATCTTTATTCCTTATGCTGAATGAAAAGCCCCATGTTTTTGCAGGGGTGCATACTCGTCTTATTAATGCATAGAATCTCGTATAGTGCGAGTAAGATATTACGCTGTCTGTTTTGTGTTTAGCAGAGATATAGTTTGCATAATCTGGTCGAATCCCTGCTCTATTAAAATAAAGTCGCACGTAAATGGCGTAGATATGCCTAAGCTGGGCTTCTTTACGCTGAGCGGGTAAAAATGACCGTTCACCGTTCAACTGTTTTCAAAATGAATAAAATAAGGGATAACAGGAATATAAACCTTAATAAACTCGTGTATCGCACGGACACGGGTTATTAATGGGTTGTAGGCCTTTTACAGAAAGGATTCCAGCAATGTCTAAGCCTCTTGGCAAGCCCGATCGTATTGTCGTCGCCCTTGGCGGCAACGCCCTCGGCAACAACCCCG
>UQUD01000106.1 GCA_900544225.1 uncultured Collinsella sp. | reverse complement strand
GGTCGTCGAGCGTGGCCTCGGCAACCTCGCCGGGGGCGCCCATGGCGGCCACGGCCTCCTCCTCGCTCATACCGTCCTCCATGCGGTCGGCGATGGCCTCCGCATAGAACGCCTTGGTCTCCTCCACCTGCTCGGCCGGCAGGCAGGCAAGCAGCTCGCCCAACCGGCCCAGAAACTCATCGCGCGTCATGGTGCGCCCCCTCAACGTATGCGTAAATCTCCCGTACGGACGGCCACTCGGCCAGGAACTCCTCGATGCGCGCACGCCCATCGTCCGTGATGCGGTAGTACCGGCGCAGCCGCCCGTTGTGCTCGGCAGAGCGCGCCGTGATGCACCCGGCCTTCTCCAGGCGCTTGAGCAGCGGGTAGAGCGTCGACTCCGTGAGCCCCATGCTCGCCGGCACGTCCTTCACGATCTGGTAGCCGTAGGACTCCTCGCCGGAGACGGCCGCGAGCACGCAGGCCTCCAGGAAGCCGCGCTTCATCTGGGCCTCCATCCGCACACCTCCTCTCGTCATATACTATGCTATACACACTATACGATGCAAGGTATTAGACGTCAACTCTCATCGCGAAGATTCTCCGGCCCCTGCGCGCTGCGAACGTGATGTCGCGGGGCGGTTGGCATTATGCATGAAACGTCAAGTAACGCTCTTTTGATCCACTTCCACTCGGCCCCATATGCCTTGTACAACGCCCCCTTCGACCTCGGGTTCAAGAGAGCCGCTAGTCTTCCTTTATACGTTCGGCATAATCGTCGGCGATACCCACAAATTCCAGTCCCGAACAACAGGAGTACAATTGCTGCTATTGTTGCCAGCTGTTGGGAGATGGAAGATGGACTGCGATGGTTACCCATGCGTTCCCATGCCGTTGATGTGCACCGCCTTTGTGCCGGGGCAGATTGACGCTGCAGTTGCAGGCATTTCCGACCCCGATTCGCGCACCATTGCCACGGCAGAAGCGCTGTACTTTCGCGGACAGGCCACCCTCGCTGCCAAGACGGCGCGCCCCTATCTTGACGCCACCGACCCCGCACTGCGCTATTCCGCATGCTTTATCTGCGGATACGCCAGCCTGTCGCTCAACCGTATCGCCGACGCCCGCCGGTGCCTTGCTGGCATCCTCGATACGCCGGCTGACGAGGAATCGCCCGCCGTCCACGCCACGCATATCCTGTTCGCCTCGGCCGCGAGCGTCCTGCTGCACTTGCCTTCCCCGTATTCCGCCGAAGAGTTTTATCCACTTGCGGCGCATCTGCCCGAAGGCCTGCGCCTGTTCGCCAGCTACGTGATGGCGCACGCCTTGTATCTGCACGGCGAATACGGCCGCAGTCTGGGCATGGCGGAAAACGCCCTGATCATGAAACAGGGAAGCTATCCGATCTCGGAACTGTTCCTGCACCTGGCAGCTTCCATGGCATGCATGAGCCTCAAGGACATCGACGCCGCAAAGGCACACTTCGGAACCGCTTGGAACATTGCGCGTCCCGACGGCCTTATCGAGCTCATTGGCGAGCATCACGGCCTTTTACAGGGGCTTATCGAGGCATGCCTAAAAACGCAATACCCTGACGACTTCGCGCGCATCATCGAGATCACGTACCGCTTCAGCTACGGCTGGCGGCACATCCACAACCCCGATTCGGGCGAGGACGTGGCCGACGATCTAACGACCACGGAATTCACCATGGCCATGCTCGCCTGTCGTGGGTGGACCAACGCCGAAATCGCACGCCATATGGGAGTATCGCCGGGCACCGTCAAAAACCGCCTATCCGGCGTATACGCAAAGCTTGGCATCGGCACACGCGCCGAGCTGGTCGCGCATATGTTACGTTAGCGACCGGACTGCCAAGCGTATCGAACGCGTTCCGGAACCCGGCGCTTCGCTCGATCAATTTGGACATTTTGACCCTTGAACGGCACTACCGCCACGGGGCGCCTTCTCGCAAAATTGGATTATTTCCTCCGATATTTGCAGGATGGGAGCCCAAAAATGCTTGATCGCCGTTCGTTACTTATCGCCGGAGCATCCTCGCTGGCAGCCATCATGCTGCCTCGCGTGCCGGGCAGCGCAAACGCCTTCATACTGCCATTCGCCCCCACCGAGGCCTATGCCGACGAAGAAGACCCCTTCAAGGTGCTCGTTCTCTCGCGCACCATGTTCGGTGTGGTCGTGGTCGACGTCGCCAACAAGAATACGCCCATCAAGGGAGCCCAGGTCACGCTCGCGTCGCGTTATGCCGCGGGCAAACAGCTTTCCGCCACTACCGACGACGAGGGTACGGCTATCTTTGAGGTCGCCCCTCTTTCGGAAGGCTACGTGGACGAGGCAACGCTTCTCGACGCGTACGACTTTAACGGCGGCATCTCCATTAGCATGGCGGGCTACCGTGATGTCGAGATTCCCCTTGCGCGTATTCAGGGCGGCACCGCCATAACCGCGCCCACGCGTCCGCTTTCCGACGGCGAGCCGTACTTTCGACAGCTCACGTTCGACGAATGGGACATCCAGTACGCCGACGCCACGTTTATGGCAATGCCAGCGGACGAAGCAGCAAACGATCAGCCCGACACGCACGCTTTTACCGTGCAGGCCCATCTGCCGCAGGGCGGGCAGGCAACGTTGCATATCAATAATGTGATGCCCGCTGCGGGCAGCTCACCCGAAACCGTCACGCAGATTGGCCAGGTCAAGGCCAGCGCATCGGGTGCGGATAATCTGGCGACGTTCTCGCTCGAGGACAAGTTCCTCGATGCGGCGTCGGGCATTCTGGAAGAAGGATGCAAACTGCGCTTTGTGCTCGACTACCAGGGTAAAACCTACACGCTCTCGTCCCCCATGGGCGTTGCCACCGCACCGGCTTCCAAGGCGGAATCGGGCTCGACCACTATCGTCCCCACTACCATGGACCAAGAGATCACTCCGTTTGATTTCCCCGCATCGTTTCCCGGCATCGGTGGTAATAAGTTCACGTGTTGGATGCCCACATTTCCGATCCTTTTCGATTTCTCGTTTGCTGGATACGTGCTGTTTGGCGGAGGATACAAACCAGCCAGCTATATGAACGATTCGGGCAATCCGGATCCGGAGTATTGGAAGAAGTCACCGCGCGAGTCGGGTGCCAAGCAGGCAAACCGCTACCTCGACGAAATGGAGGGGAAGTGGAATCAGTACAAGAGCATGAGTGCCGGTTCGGGCACCGACCCAAGGAACACCAAGCTCCTTCGCCACCATTGCACGCTGCTGTTCACGATGGATATCGCCACACAGGTGTACGGCTCGCTCGCCTACGACTGGGTGGGTAAAACCTGGGGCAACAACAACGACCCCGCATACGGCAATATCAAGGCCCTCTTCCAGGTAAGAACCGACCTCAATTGGACCGAGCAGTTTACCCTGGGACCGGTGCCGCTTTTCCTCAACGTCAACCCCTGGGTGCTGGCAAAACTGGCGCTCGCCGTGGGCGCCCACACGCACGGCAGCGGTGCGGCGTTCTTCAAAAACATTTCGCTCGACTATTCCAACACCTCGGGCTCGTTCACCATCCAGATCGGGCTTGCCGTCACCTTTGGCGCCGGCGTTGCAGGCGTCGCTTCGTCTGCCGTGCGCGGCGCCGCGTCCCTCACGCTGTTCATTGGGTACGAGAAGGCAGATGGACACCAGCTTCCGCGACTGCGCGTAGGTGCAGACGTCGATGTCGATGTGATACTCCAGTTCGTAATGTTCAAGTGGACCACCAAGGCTTGGTCGGGGTCGTGGCCCACACTCCTCGATTCGTGGAATATGTCGGTGAACAATGGCAACCAGTATGTGCTCCAGCGCTCTGAGCTCGCATTGGGTGGAGATACGCCTTACACGTTGGATGCCCGCTTCGGCACGCCCGGCAATATCGAGGCGGGCGGCGTGCCGCAATTTATCGCATCGGCCACCATCGTCACCAACGCCGAGCTGCTCGCACGCGCCGAGGTTAAGGCCACTGCTGTAAACGTCGCGTCTGTCGTGCGCGATTGGGATCAAGCGGTCACGCGCATTGAGCTCGAGGCAGATGCAGAAAGCGACGACACGGGGCAGATCGAGCATTTCGTCCACGCACTGATAGAGAACGACGAAAACGCCGCGCCGATGTATAAGTACACCTATATCGGGCAGGCGAAGGACGCCGCTGCGGACCCCAACGCCAATTCTTCCGGCGTGTCGGAGGATGAGCGAGGCGGCATCAAGCCCTCGAGCGACAATGTGCTGTTTGCTGGCGTGCTCAGCGAAGCCCACATGAAGCTGGCGATGATCGCCGGCGTGGAGTGCCTGTTCCGTATCGCCTCGGTGCGCTACGGCGAGAATGGTCGCTCGCGCCTGGTGGTGCATACAAAAACGAACGGCACGTGGTCCGCTCCCACGCCCGTGGACTTCCCCCTTGGGTTTGGCGAGGGCGACGTGGAGCGCAGCGGCATATTCGATTACGACTTCGACGTGGTGGAATATACGGACGGAAGAGGAAACCAAGACGCCTACGTGCTGCTGGTCTCGGGCGAGCGCCCCGCCGGCGACAACACCTTTTTCGATACGGCGAGCACATCCGGCATACTGTCCGTTGTGCGCCTGCGTATAAGTAATGACGAGATCCGCGTGGTGTCGCATACGTCATGGCGCAGCATCTCGCGCGGCCGCCTGCAAGAGGATGGCTACCATTGCCTGCAGTGCCCGCGTATCACGGTGGGTAAGACGCTGGTCGACGGGCGCCTGTCGGGTGCCTACCTCCATCGCCGCGGAGCCACCGCCGAGAAGGCGTTGGGCACCGAGGCAGAGGTCGCGCTCGAGTGCTTTACCCTGTGGTCGGACGATTTGGGCGACAGCCTCACATTCCGTCAGGTCCTCCGCTTTCCGCAGGCACCGTCGAGCATCGAGCTGGGCGCGCCCGAGAATATCAACGGAAAAATGGTGGTGCCCGTTGCATACGAGACTGCAAGCGGTTGTGGCTGCGCATCGTACGCCGTGATCGGCCGGTCTATTGCGGGTTGGGGCGTTATGTCGCCAGATGCCACAGTGCCCCATGCGGTGCCGTGGCCGCAGCACACGGGCTTTTTGGCTACCGTCGACGAGCAGCTGCAGCATATTACTTGGACACGAGGCGCGAAGGCATTTGCGTCGGAGCCCGTGGGCGCCGCGGGCTGTGGTCCGGCGTCGTTCAGCGCGAGCAACAACGGCCGGTGCGTGATGTACGTAGAGAACACCGACGGCAAGGTGGGACAGACCTACGACGAAGAAGGCAACCCGGTAGCGGTGATGGGCAAGCACTTCCGTATCTTCGCCAGCGTCTTGGAAGGCGATCTGTTCACAGAACCGTTCGTGATGTGTGAGCTCGACCACCCCGTCGATCAGATAACGACGTTTTTGACGTCGGGCGGCATGCTCTCGGCGCTCGCCACGCACATTGTGAGTGCCGAGCAGAGCGAGGCGGAGCTGCACGGCATAGAAGTGCCTCTGGTGGCATGCGCGACGCCGACAGGCGCGGTCGCTACCTCGGGCGCGGTGGTGCCCGGAGCGGCAGGCGAATCCTTCATGGTAACGGTGCGAAACGACGGCAACACGCTGCTCACCGCCGGAACGATTGATCTGTACCGAGAGGGCTCCAACCAGCCGTTCTCCAGCGCATCCATCGGGTTCGGAGCGAACGCACGCATGGCATCGATCTACGATCCGGAGCTTGCCGAGGACGCTTCGGCTAACGACATGGCACACGTGAAGTACGCGCTCGAGACGCTGGGCACGCATTTTGCAACGCACCCGCTGGTAGCCGACAACGGCAACGCCGTGCTGGCACCGGGTTGCACGGCACAGTTTCGCATGAACTTCGCCATCCCCGAGAGTTGGAGCGACGAAGTGGGCAAACGCGTAACGCTGTATGCGAAGGCGCGTAATCTGGTGGCGCTCGACCCCGTAACGCTCGAGGAAATTCGACCGGGCGCAAACTCGGCGCTGGGTGCCATACTGCACGAGCTTCATGTGCCCGACGCGGCATGCGAACGCTCAGAAGTTCAGGTCGGCGTATGCGACAGCGCGGATACGACAGGACTTCACGACGCCCCGATGACAGCAGACGGCGATGGCGGCTCGAGTGGCGGCGGTACTGACGAGAGCGGCGGCTCCGGCGGAAGCAGCTCCGGCAGTGGCAAGGACCACGGCAATAACAAGCGCTCCTGAAAAGCGGGCGCGCTTGCGGGCACGGGCGACGTCAACGCTCCCCTTACGGCAGCCGCAGCAGCCCTCGCCGCGGCAGGCGCCGGCCTTGTCG
>UQUD01000105.1 GCA_900544225.1 uncultured Collinsella sp. | reverse complement strand
AGCGCGGCGCCGTCCGGACCGGCAGCCAGCTCGCCGCCCGCACGCTCGGCATCGTCTAAATCACCTTTTACCAGCACAATCGGCGAGCACGCGTTGCCCGCGATACGCACACCGCGACCCGCGAGCGATGCGAGCTCCTGCTCGGTCGCCTGGGCGATGGCTTCTTTTTTCTGGCTTTGTGACGTGGGCATGCGCTCTCCAATCGTTTGCGTGCCCACCATTATATAAAAGAGCCGACCGCGAGTGGTTGCATTGCGGGCCGTTGGGTATAAGCACGGTCGTACTGAGTTTTACGCGGCTGAGCCGCGTCGCACTATGGAGGTCACCATGGCTGACATTAAGCAGATTACCCCCGAGAACTTCGATTCCGTCGTTAACGGCAGCCTTCCCGTGCTGGTTGATTTTTGGGCACCGTGGTGCGGTCCCTGCCGCTCGCTCTCGCCCATTGTTGACGAAGTAGCCGACGAGCTGGCCGGCAAGCTTGCCGTCGCCAAATGCAACGTCGACGACAATCAGGACCTGGCCATGAAGTTTGGCGTCATGAGCATCCCCACGCTGGTTGTCTTTAAGAACGGCGAGGAAGTTGACCGCTCCGTTGGCGCGCTGCCCAAGGCCAGGCTGCAGGCGCTGCTTGAGAAGCACCTGTAATACGCCGGTCATGTGCTGCCGTCCATGAGCGGTTTTGCGCCGCTCACCGGAGAGCCGGGTGCTGCGCCCGCGACCACGGATAATATGGTAATCACAAACAGCCCCCAGTGAACGGGTGCGGGTCAGACGGACTCGCACCCGTTTTCTTATGCGGTAGCGCCCCGTGCGGGCGTAGTAGAATCTGAACCACTGGATTGCCCCGAGCATAAGGAGATTTCCCATGCATGACGTCGGAATGAACATGAGCCAGCTTGCCATGAGCGTCAAGCAGGTCGACGACACCATCGAGCTCGCCCACGAGTGGAGCCATCAGCTGCTGCATGCGACCGAGAACTTTGATATGGAGCGCGTTGGCGCCAAGCTCGAGGCCGCCATGGCGGCGCTCCACGAGGCACACGACGCACTCGAGGGCTATGAGGAGGCCATCGAGGCCGACCATAACTCTGTTGGCTCCGTAAAGCTGGTGTAGCGTGGCCGAGCACGAGCACGCCTGCGATCGCGAGCACGAGCATCCGCACGGGCCGACCGGCAACGTGGGCTGCCGTTGCAGCGGCTCCGCCTCAGAGCTGGTCCGTTTTTCGGTCACCGCGCCCGACGACCTGCTGCGCCGCTTTGACGAGCAGATTGCGCGCCGCGGCGACGTTGCCAACCGTTCCGAGGCCGTGCGCGACCTGATTCGCACCTCGATTGCCAAGGAGCAGATGCGAACGCCCGACGAGCAGGTCATCGGGTCGCTCACCATGATTTACGACCATCACACCGGCGACCTGACGCGCCGTCTGGACGAGGTGCAGCACGACTACACCGACGAGATCGTATCGACCATGCATGTGCATCTGGATCACCACAACTGCTTGGAGATTCTGGCGCTTAAGGGTCGCGGCGAGCGTGTCTACGAGCTGGCCGACCGTCTACTGGGCCTGCGCGGCGTTAAACACGGCGAGCTCACCTGCGCCGCCACCGAGCAGAGCCTGGGGCTGTAACGGCACACGACTGCCAATAAGGGACAGGTTTCGATGAAGGAGGGTCGCATGCGACGTGTGCATATCCATGTAACGGGCATTGTGCAGGGCGTCGGCATGCGACCGTTTGTGTATCGCGAGGCCATGGCGCACGGCATTTGCGGCTGGGTGCTCAACGCGGGCGATGGCGTGCATATCGAAGCGCACGCTCTAAGCGAGTCGCTCGACGAATTTATCGCCGCGCTTTCCGAGCATGCGCCTGCGGCGTCTCGCGTGGAGCATGTCGAGGTTGTGGACCTAGCACCCGGCAACTGGGACGCCGCTAACGAGCAGGGCTTTCGCATTGTGGCGTCGCAGGATCAAACTGCCCACACGACGCTCATCTCGCCCGACATCGCCACGTGCGACGACTGCCTGCGCGAGCTGTTCGACCCCGCCGACCGACGCTTTCACTATCCCTTTATCAACTGCACCAACTGCGGACCGCGCTTTACCATCATTCGCTCGCTGCCCTATGACCGAGCGGCCACCTCGATGGATCGCTTTCCCATGTGCCCCACCTGCGCCGCAGAGTATGCCGACCCGCTCGATCGGCGGTTTCACGCGCAGCCCGATGCCTGTTTTGATTGCGGACCGCATATTACGTGGCGCGAGGCGGACCGCGGCGTTGCGCCAGCGGTCGTCAACGCAACACCGGCCGTCGGCTCCACGCGCGAGGCCAGCGATGCCATCATCGAACGCTGCGTCGAGCTGCTGGCAGACGGCGGCATCGTCGCCATCAAGGGTCTAGGCGGATTCCACCTGGCCTGCGATGCCACCAACGAACAGGCGGTGCGCGAGTTGCGCCGTCGCAAGCGTCGCAGCAACAAGCCGCTTGCCGTTATGGTGCGAAGCCTTGCCGACGCCGAGCGCCTGTGTCATATCGATGGCATTGAGCGCAACCTGCTGGCCGGCAGTGTTCGTCCCATTGTGCTGCTGCGTCGCCGCGCAGCCGGCAACGACGCCCACAGCTCCCCCAACGCCCTCGAACTCGCGCCATCCGTCGCGCACGACTTGCCCGAGCTTGGCGTCATGCTCCCCTACACCCCGCTTCAACATTTGCTGCTCGCCGCAGCCGCGGCGCACGGCATGAGCGCACTCGTCATGACCAGCGGAAACCTGAGCGAAGAGCCCATCGAGACCGACGATGCCCTTGCATGGGAGCACCTTGTTGCCGCCGGCATCGCCGATGCGCTGCTCGGTAACGACCGCGCGATTCTGTCGCGCTACGACGACTCCGTGGTACGCGTAGTCGACGGGGTCGTCATGCCCGTGCGCCGCGCACGCGGATATGCGCCGCAGCCGCTGTCGTTGCCGGCGCTCGACAACGCCACGCCCTGTGTGCTCGCCTGCGGGCCGCAGCAAAAAGCCACGATCGCACTCACGCGCGAGGACACCGACGGCCATGCGGCCTGTTTTGTGTCGCAGCATATCGGCGATGTCGAAAACGGCGCGACTTTCGATGCTTGGAGCGCCGCACGCACGCGTCTGGAAAGCCTCTTTGACCTGGCGCCTGCCGCCTTGGCATGCGACATGCATCCCAGTTATCTGTCGAGCCAATGGGCGCGCGAGCAGGCACGGGAGCACAATCTGCCGCTTATCGAAGTCCAGCACCATCATGCGCACATCGCGAGCGTCATGGCAGAGGCGATTGCCGCAGGCCGGCTTGCGCCCGATACACGCGTCCTCGGCATCGCCTTCGACGGCACGGGTGCCGGCACCGATGGCACCATATGGGGCGGTGAGTTTCTTGTCGCCCATCTCGCCGATTTTGAGCGCGTCGCGCATCTGCGCACCTGGGCGCTTCCCGGTGGCGCCGCATCCGTACACGATGCCCGCCGCAACGCCTTTGCCCTGCTCAGCGAGCTCGACCTGCTCGAGCACCCGGGAGCCGTGGGGCTCTTGAACAGCCTTGACGAGCAAACGCGCAGCATAACGGCAACGATGATCGAGCGCGGCATCAACAGTCCGCGCACCAGCAGTATGGGTCGCCTGTTTGATGCCGCAGCCGCGATTTTGGGCATTTGCGGCCAGGCAACCTACGAGGGCGAACCCGCCATCGAGCTCGAAGCCGCCGCTTGGCGTGCACTGGACGGCAAAATCGCCCGTTTTCCCGACGACAACGTCGGCTATTCCACATCTGGCCCATCGTGGCTGGACGGCCCCGATGTGCTGGACCAGAAAGCACTCTTTGAGGCACTTTTGGAGGGAATTGAAGCCGGAGCGCCCGCCGACAGGCTCGCACTCGACTTCCATGTCGCCGTCGCGCGCTCCTCGGCGCGCATCGCCACCGAAATCTGCGCGCGCGAGGGCATTGGCACCGTCGCGCTCTCGGGCGGCGTGTTCATGAACCGACTTCTGCTCCAGCTCCTCACCCGCGAGCTCAAATACGCGGGCCTTGCTGTCTTGGTCCCCCACACCGTACCCGTCAATGACGGCTGCATCGCCTACGGTCAGGCGGCGGTCGCAAGCGCTCGTCTTGCGCAGATTGCATCGCAGTAGCTCGCCCTCACACGCCGCTGTGCCCAGCCGTCTCACAGGCGTAACGCGTTTGCCCGCAAACCCCGCGAGCGCTACCATCAACTGATGGATTATTGAGCGCCTATCCAGCGCAAAGCGTCTAAAAGGGGAACAATATGTGCCTTGCCGTTCCCGGTAAAGTAGTCAAACGCGACGACGACCTCAAGGCCACCGTCGACATGATGGGCATCGAGCGCCCCGTGTCGCTACGACTCGTGCCGACGGCGCAGGTTGGCGACTATATTCTCGTACACGCCGGCTTTGGCATCCAGATTGTCGACGAGCAGGAAGCGCAGGAGACGCTCGAGCTCGTTAATGCCATGACCGAGCTGATCGAAGAAGACCAACTGGTCAGCAACCCGGCCGAGGCATACTAGTGGCGGCCGGACAGCCGGCGCGCTCCGGTATCGACTTTTCGGCATTTCGCGATTCCAAGCTGGCCCGCGAGCTCATCGAACGCATCCATGAACTCGTCGGCGACCGCACCATCAACCTTATGGAAGTCTGCGGCACGCACACCGTGAGCATCGGCCGCTATGGCTTTCGCTCCATTATGCCGGCCGGGCTCAAGCTGCTGAGTGGCCCGGGGTGCCCCGTCTGCGTAACCGCCAACCGCGACATCGACCACGCGATCGCGCTCGCCAACATAGACGGCGCCATCATCACCACCTTTGGCGACATGATGCGCGTGCCCGGATCGTCCACCTCGCTCGCTGCGCAAAAGGCGGCAGGGCGCGACATCCGCATCGTCTATTCCCCGCTCGACGCGCTCGACATCGCCGAGCAAAGCCCCGATCGTCCGGTCATTTTTATGGGCGTGGGCTTTGAGACTACGACGCCCACCATCGCCGCCGCCATCTTGGAGGCCGAGGCACGCGGGCTTTTGAACTTTTCGGTCTATTGCGCCCACAAGACCACGCCGCCGGCGTTGCGCGCCATCGCCAACGACCCCGAGACCGCCATCGACGGCTTTATCCTGCCGGGCCACGTCGCCACCATCACGGGCTTGGCGCCCTTTAGCTTTTTGGTCGACGAGTTCAATACCCCGGGCGTGGTCACGGGATTTGAACCGGTCGATATCCTGCAGGGCATCTGCATGCTGGTCCAGATGGTTGTCGAGGGCAGGCCCGCGATCGACAACGCCTACCGCCGTGGCGTCAACGCAGACGGCAACCCCGTGGCGCGCCAGCTGGTCGAGCAGGTGTTTGAGCCATGCGGCACCACGTGGCGCGGGCTGGGGCCGATTGCCAACTCGGGCCTTTCTATCCGCCCCGAGTTCTCGCGCTTTGATGCCCGCGCTCGCTTTGACGTGCCCGTTGAGGCGACGGTCGAGCCGCGTGGATGCCGCTGCGGCGACGTGCTGCGCGGGGCCATTACGCCGAACAGCTGCCCGCTCTTTGGCCGCACCTGCACGCCCGAGCACCCCGTCGGACCGTGCATGGTGAGCTCCGAGGGCAGCTGCGCGGCGTACTACCGCTACCGTAACTAGCCTGGACGCACCCGCACACTGGCACCACCCACGATTGGAGTTTTGGATATGTCCCATAGCATCACCGATAGCACCGTCCTGTTGGGCCACGGCTCTGGCGGTCAGATGATGAAACGCATCATCGATGAGGTCTTTTTGGATGCCTTTGGGTCGCCCGAGCTGCTCGAGGGCAACGACGCCGGCGTCGCCGCGCTGCCCGCGAGCGGGCGCATCGCCATGTCGACCGACAGCTTTGTAGTCTCGCCGCAGTTCTTCCCCGGTGGCAACATCGGCCGCCTTGCCGTGTGCGGAACCGTCAACGACGTCGCGACCTCGGGCGCCAACGTGCGCTACCTGTCGTGCGGCTTTATCCTCGAAGAGGGCTATCCCATGGATAAGCTCCGCCAGATTGTGCAGACCATGGCCGAGACGGCGCGCGAGGCGGGCGTGTCCATAATCACGGGCGACACCAAGGTGGTCGAGCGCGGCGGGGCCGACGGCGTCTATATCAATACCGCCGGCGTGGGCGAGGTTCCCACGGGCGTGGCGCTCAGCGGCGCCAACTGCCGCCCCGGCGACGTCATCCTGGTGTCGGGCACACTGGGCGACCACGGTATCGCCATCATGAGCCAGCGCGAGGGTTTGGCCTTTTCGAGCACGATAGAAAGCGACGCCGCGCCGCTCAACCACCTGATTGCCGACGTTCTGGCCGCAGCGCCCGGCACGCGTTGCTTTCGCGACCCCACGCGCGGTGGCCTGGCGTCCACGCTCAAC
>UQUD01000104.1 GCA_900544225.1 uncultured Collinsella sp. | reverse complement strand
GCGGTTCTTAAGGTAGAGCGCGCCGGATGCCACAGGGCCGCCAATCTTGTGCGCGGCAACGGTCATGGCATCGACGCCCAGCTCGGTGACATCGAGCGGAATATGCAAGTAGCCCTGGATGGCATCGGTATGAAACAAGGCGCCGGTAGCATGAGCGGCGGCGGCCAGCTCGCGGATGGGCTGCACCACGCCGGTCTCGTTGTTGGCGGCCATGATACTCACGAGTGCCACGTCGTCGCCGAGCAGCTCGATGAGCGCGGCAGGCTCGATGTAGCCCGCACGGCAGGGCTGCACCAGGTCGACGGTAAGGCCGGCGGCACGCAGCAGCGGCAGGTTGTCCAGGATCGAATCGTGCTCGATGGCAGATACGATCACGCGGTTATGCTTGCGGTCGCGCTGACGAGCGCCCTCGGCAAGACCGAGGAGCGCCAGCTGGTTGGCCTCGGTGCCGCCGTTGGTAAGGATGATCTCGGACGGGCGGACGCGTGCGCCAAAGCTGCGGGCGATCTCGCGACGTGCGGCCTCCAGACACGCGGCAGCCTTGCGGCCAAGCGAGTGCAGTGAGTTGGGGTTGACGCCCGCAAGCTCGCTATCGTCGTACTCACGCTGCGCAAGGAGCGCCTCGGCGCGCATGGGCGTCGAGGCGGCATAGTCAAGATTCACGGGTATGCGGTTTTGACCTGCGGTCATAAGGATTTATGCCTCCTGTGCAGCCTCATTGCCCAGCTTCTGCAGCAGCGCAACTTCGGCGGCGGGATCTTCGGACTTAAATACGGCGGAGCCGGCTACGAGTACGTTGGCGCCGGCCTTGACGACCTCGGCGATGTTCTTGGAAGAGATGCCGCCGTCGACCTCGATCATGGGCGACACGCCGTGGCGCTTGCACATGGCCTTGAGCTCGTGGAGCTTAGCGATGGTGCCCGGGATAAAGCTCTGGCCGCCAAAGCCCGGGTTCACACTCATCAGCAGCACGATATCGACGACCTCGATGATGCTCTCGAGCACGCAGACAGGCGTTGCGGGGTTGAGCACCACGCCGGCCTTGACGCCGCGCTGCTGCAGGTGCGTGAGCGTGCGGTGCAGGTGCGTGGAGGCCTCGTAGTGAACGGTGATCATATCGGCACCGGCGTCGGCATACCAATCGACCGTCTCGTCGGGGTTCGACACCATGAGGTGTGCGTCAACCGGCACCTTGGTGGAGCGCTTGACGGCCTTGAGGATATCAACGCCAAAGGTGAGGTTGCCGGTAAAGTGACCGTCCATCACGTCGAAGTGCACAAAGTCTGCACCGGCGATCTTGTCGAGGTCGCCCTTGAGGTTGGCCATATCAGCCGAAAGGATGGACGGAGCGATTTTGATGGAACCCATGGTAGTAGCCTTTCTGCACTAGTCGGTGAGTCCGTAGAACTCTTGCGATGGGACGCGGTCGGTGAGAATTTCGAGCGCCCTATCCAAAGTAACACCGTTGTAGAGCGTTTGCTCCACGGCAAAGGTGAGCGGAATGTCTACGCCCAGTGAACGGGCGAGCTCGCTGACACTGCGGGCCGCAACGGCGCCCTCAACCACCATGTGCGTGCGCTCCTCATACTCGTCGAGCGACACGCCGTGAGCAAACTCGTAGCCAAAGGTGCGGTTGCGCGAATGCTCCGAGGTGCAGGTGGCGATGAGGTCGCCCATGCCGGCAAGGCCCATGCAGGTCATGGCCTGCCCGCCGCGGGCATGCACCAGGCGGCTGATCTCGGCCAAGCCGCGCGTCATGATGAGGGCAAGCGTGTTGTCGCCCGCGCCGGAGCCGGCGGAAATGCCGCACACGATGGCGATGACGTTTTTCATGGCGCCGCAAACCTCGACGCCGGTCATGTCCTGCGACAGGTAGATGCGGAAGGCCGTGGATAGGAGTAGGTCCTTAAAGGTCTCCCCTATCTGCGAGTCTTTGCTGGCGATGACGGCGGCAGAAAGTCCGCCGCGGCAGATCTCCTCGGCATGGTTGGGGCCCGAGAGGGCCGCCACGCGCGCCTCATTGCCAATCTCGCTGGCGATGACCTCACTCATGAGCAGGCCGGACTCGGGCTCAATACCTTTGGTGAGGCAGAGTACCGGGGTGTCGGCGGCGATGAAGGGTGCTGCCTGATGGCATACGCTGCGCAGGTGCGTGGAGGGCACGGCAAAGATAATGGCCTCGGCACCGTCGAGCGTCTGCGTCAGGTCCGTCGTGGCAACGACGTTGCTGGGCAGCTCGTAGTCCACCAGATAGCGGGGGTTACGATGCTCGCCATTGATGCCGGCGGCCGTCTGCTCACTATGGGCCCACATGGTCACGCGCTCGGCTCGCGCGGCGGCAAGGCCGGCGACGGCGGTTCCCCAGGAGCCGGAGCCAATCAGCGCAACATTCATGACTCTCTCCTACTTATCGTCGGGCTCGGTGACGCGCTTGGTAAATGAGAGCTTGGACTCCTTGCCCGTCATGAGCTTTTTGATGTTCGCACGATGGGCCCACACCACGGTGATGCCGATCATCGCCATGCAAAACTTAAGTCCCAGGCTGCCGTACGGAAAGACCGCGCAGACGGCGATGGGAAGACCGATGGCCGCGGCAAGCGAGCCTACCGACACAAACTTAGTGATGGCGACGGCCACGATAAACATGCCCAACAGCGAAAGACCGATGGGCCAGTACCAGGCGAGGATGACGCCCAGGCCCACGGCGATACCCTTGCCGCCATGGAAGTTGAGGTAGGGCGAGAAGATGTGGCCCCACACCGCTGCCAGGCAGATGATGCCGAGCATCCAGTCGCCGGGGGCTCCGGGCGCCATGATGCTCACGGGGAAGCCATAGCCCACGCTCGCGATGAGCGGACGGGCGATAAGAACGCAGATGGCGCCCTTCAGGCAGTCGAGCAGCAGCGTGAGCGCGGCCACCTTGGGGCCGGCCACGCGCAGGGCGTTGGTGGTGCCGATGTTGCCGGAGCCTGCTTTGCGAATGTCCGTGTGGTTGAACACACGGCCCAGGATCAGGCCAAACGGAATCGCTCCGATAAAGAACGAGACCACGGCGCAGATGGCGGTCAGCAGAATCGGATTATGCATCCTTTTGCTCCTTCTTCCTAAAGAAGAGTCGAATGGGCGTGCCAGAAAAATCGAAGGTCGAGCGCATGCGGTTCTCCACGTAGCGCTGGTAGGTGTCGTTGACCAGGTCGCTGTGGTTTACGAAGAACGTGAACGTCGGCGGGTTGACGCCCGTCTGGGTCACGTAGTGCATGCGCAGGCGGCGCTTGCCGTCCACCACGGTATGACCGAACTCGCGCAGGTCGGTGAGGAACGTGTTGAGGCGCGAGGTGCTGATCTTTTGCGAACGCGTCTTCTCGGCGGCGTCGACCATCGCCCAGATCTTCTCGACACTGCGGCCGGTCAGGGCTGAGATGCGCAGGTACTGGGCCCAGGGAGCCATAACGCCCAGACGGCGGTCGACGGTCTCCATGCAGGCCTCGCGCTTGCGGTCATCATCGAGTAGATCCCATTTGTTGAGCAGCACCACGATGGCGCAGCCGCGTTCGATGGCCAAGCCCATGACTTTCTGATCCTGCTCGGTGACGCCCACGGAGGCGTCGACGACGAGCAGCGCTACGTCGGCGCGGTCGATGGCGCGCAGGCCACGGACCATGGAGTAGTACTCGATGTTCTCGTACACGGTGCTCTTCTTGCGAATGCCCGCGGTGTCGACCATGCGGTAGTGCTTGCCGTTACGCTCGACGACGGTGTCGATGGCATCGCGCGTGGTGCCGGCGATGTTGGACACGATGGAACGGTCGGCGCCCAGGATGCGGTTGAACAGCGAGGACTTACCGGCGTTGGGGCGGCCGATGATGGCCACATTCAGCGCGTCGGGGAACGCGTCGGCGACCTCGTCCTCCTCCTCGGGCAACAGGGCCACGATGTCGTCGAGCAGGTCACCCGTGCCGTGGCCGTGCAGGGCCGAGAGTGGCGTGGGCTCGCCGATGCCGAGCGAATAGAACTCCCAGATGTTGTCATTCTCGCGATCGGGGTTGTCGAGCTTGTTCACCAGCAGAAAGACCGGCTTGTCGCAGCGCTTGAGCATGCGAGCGACCGACTCGTCCTCCTCGGTGACGCCGGTGCGGCCGTCGACCACAAACAGGATGACGGCGGCTTCCTCGGCGGCGGCGAGGGCTTGGTCGCGGATGGACGTGGCAAAGACGTCGTCGCTCTTGAGCGGCTCGATGCCGCCCGTGTCGACGATGGTGAACTCGCGGCCGTTCCAATCGGCCGTGTGATACGAGCGATCGCGCGTGACGCCGCGGGACTCGTGGACGATGGCGTCCGAGGTCTGGGCCAGGCGGTTGACGAGCGTGGACTTGCCCACGTTGGGGCGTCCGACGACGGCGACGATAGGTTTCATCTGCTCTCCTTTAATGGGTAGGGTCAGCGGGAATAGTTGAATTGGCGGGCGTTATGCCAAGGATGCGCTCCAGGGTATCGAGCAGCTCATGCGGCATGGTCGATACCACATGAACCTCGGCGCCGCGACCGGTAAGGCTTGCGAGTAATTCGTCACGATGATACTCGTCAAGGGTCATACCGTCGGCGTTGAACATGAGCTTAGGCACAAAGAGCATAACCCCCGACAGGTCCTGCGGCAGCTGCTCCAAGATGTCGCAGGCGACGATGAGGCCGGTCACGTCCACGTTGCCGCCAAAGTAACGGTTTTTGACGGCCGTGACGGTACCGGCAAGGCCGTGCGGCGATTCCACAAAACGCGCCACCGTATCGCGCGCGCTGGCGCCCGAGAGGCACAGCAGGCGCTGGCCACGGGCGGCGATTGCCTCGCGAACACGGCGTAGGCGCTCAGCATCGGCGGCGAGCACGTTGTCGGTCTCATCCAGGTAGGAGCGGATCATGCCGATACCGTCGTAGTACTGCGGGTAGCCGTCGTAAAAGTCCGCCTCGGGAGGCTCGATGCCGGCATCAAGGTAGAATTCGTCGCTCATCTGGAAGGTGTGGCGGCCAAAGCGCTCGAAGGCACGGTCCTGGAAAGGCCGGATCATGGCGATAGTCTCGCGCGCCAGCTCGGGCTTGTCGCTGTAGGACCAGCTAAAACGGTTCTGATGCTTGGTAAAACCGAGCGGCACAATGCCCAGGCTGGTGATTTGCTCGTGCTCCTCGCAGAAACGCAGGGTCTTTTCCAGCTCCTCGCCGTCGTTCATGCCGGGACACAGCACAATCTGGGCGTGGATCTCGATGCCGGCTGCCATGATGGCCTCGAGCACGTCCATGCCGCGCTGGGCGTTGCGGCCCATCATGCGGCGGCGGACGTCGGGGCTCACGGCGTGGACCGACACGTTCATGGGGCTCATGTTGCGTTGGATGACGTTTTGCACATCTTCGTCGGTGAGGTTGGTCAGCGTGACGAAGTTGCCCTGCAAAAAGCTTAGGCGGTAGTCATCATCGCGGATGTAGAGCGTGGAGCGTCCGCCCTTGGGCAGCATGGTCATAAAGCAGAACACGCAGGCGTTCACGCAGGTACGCATGCCATCGAAGATGGGGCCATCGAACTCCAGACCCCAGTCCTCGCCGGGAAAGCGATCAAGCTCAACGGGGGTGACGGTGCCGTCGCGCGGATCGAAAACCTCCAGCTCGACGGTGTCGTCGTCGGCCTCCCAGAGCCACACGATCATATCGGTCAGCTGTTCGCCGTTGACCGTGAGCACGCGCATGCCCGGCTCGATACCCACATCCCATGCGGGCGATTCGGGACGCACACTCTTTACAAGCGCGCCATCACCCGGCTCGGGGTCGCGGCTGCGCCCGTAATCGGCCACCTCGGCGGCGTATGCGGGTACGGTCTGGTCCATGATTAGTGGCAAAGCTCCTTGATGCGCTCGACGGCGCGCTCGATGTGTTCTTGCGGGGTGGAGGCTCCGGCTGTGATGCCGATGTGGTGAGCGTCGGTAAACCACGCGGCCTGTAGCTCGGAAGCTTCCTCGATATGATGTGTGCGCTCGCAAACATCGGCGCAAATCTGCGCCAGGCGGCGGGTGTTGCCCGAGTTTTTACCGCCCACCACGACCATGCAGTCGCAGCGGTTGGCAAGTGCGGCTGCTGCCTGCTGTCGCTCGCTCGTGGCGGCGCAGATGGTGTTGATCACACGCAGCTCCTGCACGCGCGGGGTGATGGAGGCTACAACCTCGGCCAGGTTCTGCGCGGTTTGGGTGGTCTGCACAACCAGGCCTACCTTGCCTTTGAGCGGCAGCGCGTCCGCATCGGCGGCGCAACTCACGACCTGCGCGTCATCGCCGGCATGGCCCAGGATGCCCTCAACCTCGGGATGGCCCGGCTCGCCCACGACGAGCACGCGATAGCCCTCGCGCACCAGGCGCTCGGCGGCCACGTGGACCTTCTTGACGTAGGGGCA
>UQUD01000103.1 GCA_900544225.1 uncultured Collinsella sp. | reverse complement strand
CCCGCGACCCCAACCTTGGCAAGGTTGTGCTCTACCAACTGAGCCATGTCCGCTTACGAGGATTAATCTTACGTGATGCCCGCATCCTATGCAAGAACTTTTTTTAAAAAGTTTTGCAACGCCCTCGCGAACCTCGCGAAGACATCAGCCACCACGGAAGGCGCGGGCAAACGCAATCTCGCCGCAAGAGACCCCTACATCTCACCGAGCATGATCCAGGCAGAGCTGTCCTGCGCGAGCCTGCCGTCTGCAAGCGGTGATGAGGTGAGCAGGACCCTGCCCGCCGGCAGCTCCACGGGTGCTGCACCGAAGTTCGTCACACACGCCCAGCCGTTATCGCGGCGATAGGCGATGACGCCGCCCTCAGCGCCCTCGGCACCATCCGCAAGACCGGTGCGCCCGTCAAGATCGAGCCACGCAAGATCGTTGGCGCACCCGCGCAGCTTGCGCCGCAGCCAGAGGGCGTCACGATAGAGCGCAAGCATCGATGTCGGGTCCACTTCTTCCCTATCGGCAGCATAATCGGAAAACCATGCAGGCTGCGGCAGATGGGGCGCCGCATCGGCGTCTGCCGGCGAAAACCCAAACGATCCGCCATGCGCGGGATCGTCCGCCGCCACCCACGGCAGGGGCACACGACAGCCGTCGCGCCCCTTCTCACGCTTCGGTCCGTGCGTATTGGTCGCAGTAGGGTCTTCGAGTGCAGCCCACGGGATATCAGCCACCTCAAAAAGGCCAAGCTCCTCACCCTGATACACGTATGCCGAGCCCGGAAGCGCCAGTTCAAGCAAAAGGGCCGCCCGCGCGCGGCGCTCGCCGAGTTCACGGTCCTCGTCATAAGACGACCCGTCGCGTAAGAGCCAGTCGAGCGCAATCTGATGGTAGCGCGTCGCCTTGATTTGCGGCAGGGCATAGCGTGTCGCCACGCGCGGCACGTCGTGGTTGGAGAGTACCCAGGTCGAGGCGGAATCGGATTCGACGGCTGCCTTCAAGCCCTTCTCGATTGCAGTGTGCATGTCATCATAGGTCCAAGTGGCCTTGGCAAACTCAAAGTTGAATGTCTGGCCAAGCTCGCTGGGACGCGCGTAGAGATACTGGCGCTCGGGCAGCACCCACGCCTCGGCAACGGCACTGCGCGGCGGATTATAGCGGTCGAACACGCGGCGCCACTCGCGATAGATCTCGTGGACCTCATTGCGGTCCCACAGCGGATGGGTGCCGTCGTCAACCATGTCATCGCCCTCGGCGAGATGCCACCGGTCGAGGTCATCGCGGTCGAGATCCTTGGCGAGACCCTGCGCCACATCAATGCGAAAGCCGTCGACGCCTCGATCGCTCCAAAACGCCAGGACGTCGCAAAAGAGCGCGTGAACCTCAGGGCATGACCAGTCAAAGTCCGGCTGCTCGGGCGTAAACATGTGCAGATACCACTGACCGTCCGCAACACGCGTCCATGCGGGGCCGCCAAAGTTGGCATTCCAATTGGTGGGAGGCAGCTCGCCATGCTCGCCGCGACCATCGCGGAAGATATAACGGGCGCGTTCGGGCGATCCGGGGCCGGCGGCAAGAGCGGCTTTGAACCAGGGGTGCTGGTTGGATGAATGGTTGGGCACGATGTCGACGATGACCTTGATGCCGCGCGCGTGAGCCGCAGCGATCATGTCATCGAAGTCGTCAAGCGAGCCGAGACGTGGGTCGACATCGCAGTAGTCCGCCACATCATAGCCGCCATCGACAAGAGGCGAAGGGTAAAACGGGCTCAGTCAGATGGCCTCGATACCCAGCCGCTCAAGATAGTCCATCTGCTGGGTAATGCCCGCGATATCGCCCAGACCCGAACCAGTCGAATCCTTAAACGAGCGCGGGTAGATCTGATAGATCGCGGCATCGGACATCCATGAGCGCGAAGAAGACTTTTCTGTAGCCATGGGGCGTATCTCCCTTGCAACGAGGTTATGCGAGATGCCCACGATGATACGCCCAAAGCTGTCATTCGAGGCAAACAACGCCACAGCCACACCCCAAAACGCTCGCTCCCTCTCGGGCTCGAGCCTCCTGGGACGAATCGATCGATTAGTGAAAAGAACGGAAGACTCACTCCCCCGGCCACAACAGCGAGCGGGCTCCGGGTGCCCCAGGTTGCCGCGAAAGAGGAGGGAAGCGTACTTTATGTACGCGACCGACGATTGAGGGGGCAAGATGGGGTGCCCGGGGCTCGCGCAGCGTCAACAAAAAACGCGGTTCGTTAGAACCGCGTAAGATAGTTGGAGCGGACAACGGGGCTCGAACCCGCGACCCCAACCTTGGCAAGGTTGTGCTCTACCAACTGAGCCATGTCCGCATATGTAAAACAAAACGGGCGCCGGAGCGCCCGGATGTTGCCTGGAGGCGAAGCCCGGATTCGAACCGGGGGTAAAGGCTTTGCAGGCCTCTGCCTTACCACTTGGCCACTTCGCCGAAAAAGGACCGCCTAAACGGTCCAGAAATGCAATGGAGCGGACAACGGGGCTCGAACCCGCGACCCCAACCTTGGCAAGGTTGTGCTCTACCAACTGAGCCATGTCCGCATATGTAAAACAAAACGGGCGCCGGAGCGCCCGGATGTTGCCTGGAGGCGAAGCCCGGATTCGAACCGGGGGTAAAGGCTTTGCAGGCCTCTGCCTTACCACTTGGCCACTTCGCCGAAAAAGGACCGCCTAAACGGTCCAGAAATGCAATGGAGCGGACAACGGGGCTCGAACCCGCGACCCCAACCTTGGCAAGGTTGTGCTCTACCAACTGAGCCATGTCCGCTTGCGGGTTATTAATTTACGCGAGTTGTCCAAAAGACGCAAGTACTTTTTTCAAAAAACTTGTCTGCCGCATGTTCTTAGTAGCTAAACGCGCTAAAGCGATTGGCTAGGCACACGATTCCAGCGCTCCGCTAAACAGCTTCACCATCTGCACGCGCGTGCCGGCGCCGTCCGTACGACGAGCAACCTCCACGTTATCGACGAGCATACGCATAAGCTTGATGCCACGGCCGCGTTCCTCGGATGCGACCGGTTCGCTCGTTTCATCGATAGAATAGCCGGCACCTCGATCAAGCACCTCAACCACAACGCGATCGCCATAGGCCTGAACCGTCAGGACGCACCCGATACCGCCCGCATGGTCATAGGCATTACCCAGCGCCTCCCCCGACGCCAATGCGACATCGTAGCGCTCGTCACGGCGCAACGGAAGCGATTCAAGGAGTTCGGCGATGCGATGTCGGTAGTATGGAAGATTCTCGATACCCTGACGGACCTCGACGCTCTTACTCCAGCGAGGCAGCTCCCCCACCGGAATGGCGGGAATAGACTCCCGTGCCGGCCCCGCGACATGAAGGATATCGACAAGACGAGCAATCTCCAAAAAGCGAACAACTTCACCTGATGCATTGACGAGCGAAAGCAGGCCTTCTCGCCTCATGAGCTCACGAGCGCGCGTAAGCAGGAATGCCAAGCCCGTCGAATCGATAAAGCTAACAGCCTGACAGTTGATGACAACACGACGCACGCCGCGGCCAATCAAAGCATCCAACCGCCGACGCAGCGCAGGCACCGTGGCGATGTCGATATCGCCTGGTGGCGTCAAAACCGCTATGTCATTCCACTCATTCATACGACCATGGTTCCCCAAAAAAGCCCACTCGATGCATTCGTTTCCCCAACCATGCGGATTCAGCCCGCTCAGCGTCGTCTATGAACGACCCCGTAAAAACTCAAGGGACACCAATGCAATGTCATCGTCCAGCGCCGATTCGGTAAATCGGTCAAGCTCGCCCAAGACCTTGCCGCAAATGCCCGACACGCCCTCCCCCGAAACAGAAAGCAGAAGATCGCGCAAGCGCTGCTCGCCAAAGAACGCTCCGGTGCGGTCGCGGGCCTCAATCGTTCCATCCGTATACATGAAGAGCATGTCGCCAGGAGCGAACGTAAACACGCCTGTCTCGTATACCATGCTCTCAAAGGCACCGATTACCCCCGATTGGCATCCAAGCAGCTCGACCTCCCCCCCACGGGCCTCGCCGCCACCCAGCGGCATCGACTCTGGCCTGATGACCATGGTCGGAGGATGGCCCGCCGAACAATACGTTGCGCGTCCGGCTTTAAGGTCAATCTTGGCGATAAAGGCCGTCACGAACGTCTCGACCCTCGAAAAGCCCATGAGCATGCTGTTAAGGGAGCGTGCCATGCGGGCCGGTCCAGCGCCCTCCCAGGCATATGCCGTCAGGGCCGTCTTGACGAGCGCGGACATCGATGCAGCCTCAATGCCTTTGCCAGACACATCGCCCAGAATCATGACGGCGCAATCGTCGGGAAGACGGATGAGCGTATAGAAATCGCCGCCGACCAACGCCGAGTTCGTGGCCGACAGGTACACCGAATCGGCGGCGATTCCCGGAACATCCCCCAGTGAATTTCTCATGCCAATCTGGAGGGTCTGAGCGATATGGCGCTCCTCACGCTTTTGAGATTCGCCTTCATAGATCAGTTCAAAGTCATGAGCCAAGTGCACCAAGTAATCATATTCAAGGTCATCAATCGGCTCTTGGCTACCATCACGAAGCAGCAGCGCGCGCGTCGTCGGGCCCTTCGCAACAGAAGCAGGAACGATCGCGTCGTTACTGTGCTTGCCATCGCCCTCAGAGCGCGGGCGCCCCGCCTCGATGCCGGCGTCGACGTAGAGACCCTGGCAAGGCAGGCCATGCGCTCTAAGCCAGCCTCCCATAGGCATCGATTCGTCAACGCGAGTTATACGGACGTGTTTAAGGTCCTCGGCACTCGTGCCGCCCAAAACAGATGCCTCAAAGCCATCAGGGGCAGCCCCCAAACGTGCCGCTGGCGCCGTCGTGGAAAAGAAAAGCTTCTCGGGATCGTCCGGCAAAGCAACGCGACTGCCGCCTTCAAAATCTATGACGTAGGAATCCAGACTGGCGTCATACTCAATAGGGCAAAAATGGCAGTTGAGCATATTGCAGATCTCGGACGATACCGCCTGGGTAGCCGCGGCGGAATCGTCTAGAAAGGTAAACAACTCATCCCGCAAGACATTGAGCGAGCGGCCAAGCTCGGCCGTGCGACGGGAGCGAAGGCTCGATGCCATGCCGACCAGCTGGATAGACAGGTAATCGCAAATGACCTCGAGCACATTAACGTCATAGGCGAGCGGTGCCTGGGGGCGTTTCCAACCAACTTCCAGCACGCCAAGGATCTGCGTACCGTAAAAAACGGGAAGACAGATTTCACTGCGGTACGGAGGCATATCCTGCATGCGCAACAGGTGCTTAGAACGATTATCCAGGTCCATGAACATACCGGAGGCGGCCTTATCGCCCTCAAGGTCCTGTTGAATCGACAAGCGACAAGCACGCGACTCGCGAAGAACATACGTCGGAATGCCAGCGCCATACGGCAAAAACTCGGGCAGGTAGCTGTCGAGCAGCTCCTTGGAAACACCGCGAAGCTTAAAGCCGCCGCTCTCAGAAAAATAGATAGCGGCACCCGAAGCATCGAGCGTTCCTACAAGCTGGTTCAAAACGGTATCAAGCAGGCTGGGTAACTCATCGGAGCCCACAGTGCTCATAATGACCGAGAGCGTGCCAGAGAGACGCTTGTTCGCCACTCTAAGCTCCGATAACGCACGCTTGAGTTGCCGGTCGTGAGAATCCTGTTCCTCGATACTGTGAAGCGCCACCAGGACACGTGGTGCGCGGCGCCCAAAGATGCGTGGAGGCGTTACGGAGCCTGCACGAACCAAGACGGGGATAAAGGAGCCGTCACTCAGCTTGAGCATCAGTTCGTTCTCAGAGCCATCAGTTTCAAATGGCAGACGATGTTCCGTCGCACGTTCAAAAGCGGACGAGTACAGGACGTCTTTAACATCTCCACCGATGACGTCGGCGCGTTCCTCGCACATCAAACCAAGTAAGCGATTATTCACATGCAGAATGGTTCCGTCGAGCTCGCAGATGATGACAGCATCGCTCGTGATCTCGACTAGCTGGGCAACGTCTGCCCACTCGTTGCGTTCAAGCGTTTCCATCGTGGACCCCACCGTCTATCGGTAACAAAAAAGCCTCCGAAGAGGCTTCTCAAATGCGATGGTGTCGGAGGCGGGACTTGAACCCGCATGACCAAAAAGCGGTCACTAGCACCTCAAGCTAGCGCGTCTGCCAATTCCGCCACTCCGACATGCTATGTTGTTGATTCACGGTTCGTTTTGTTGGACCCGCGCGTTCAACGAGGAAGATAATAACCTATGATTCGAGAACTGTGCAAGCACTTTTTTGAAAAAAGTTTACGAATTTGTAAATGCGCAGGTAGACTGACCTGTTCGGGCAGGAATGAGGTTGCTTTCCAACGCGTCCTCGGGCATGCGGCATTATTTTGATCCGCGCTTCGCGCTACAAAATAATGCCGCCCCCTGCGGAATGCGTTGGAAAGCAACCTCATTCCTGCCCTAGGGGCACGTACTCCAGGCACCGTTCTCAAACATGTTTTGAGGGCTGATGCAAATTTAGTGGCTCTGCT
>UQUD01000102.1 GCA_900544225.1 uncultured Collinsella sp. | reverse complement strand
AAAAACCACCACAAAGGTGCCTGCCCCCTTTGTGGTGGTTTTTGTTAGAGAGCGGGTGGGAGGGTGTCGAGGGCGGCGCGGGCGGTGTTGGCGGCGCAGTCGCGCGAGTCGATGGTGTGGTCGGCCCAGGCGCGGTAGCGCGGCATGCGCTGCTCGGCGAGCTTTTCGATGCCATCGCGGGCAGTGATGGGGCGTCCCTTGTGGGCGAGTTCGTCAAGCTTGCGGTTGAGCATCACGATCTGGCTGTTCTGGTGTAGCAGCGGGTAGTTCTCGTCGCGCGTGACCACGCCGCCACCCGTGGAAAGCACCAGGCCGCTGCGCTTGGAGATGTCGGCCAGCGCCGCCGTCTCCTGCTCGCGGAAGGCCACCTCGCCGCGCTCGACGATATAGTCGGCGCAGGGCATGCCTAGACGCTCCTCAAGCGCGCGATCCAGGTCGATGTGTTCGCGACCCGTGAGCAGGGCGATCTGCTCGCCCACGCGGGTCTTGCCAGAACCCGGCATGCCAATCAGCGCGATGTTCTGCTCGCGGCGGGAAAGTCGTTCCGTTACGTCCAGGATGCGCTCGCGCGGGGTAATCTGGCCGGTGTAGCGCTCGACAGCCTGTGCCGCCTGTGCCACAAGCATAAGCAGGCCGCCGATGCAGGGGATGCCGCGGCGCTCGGCCTCGAGCATCAAGCCCGTGCGGGCGGGATTGTAGACAATGTCGATGACGCCCTCGAGCGCGTCAAGTCCCTCGAGCATGCAGGGGGCGTCGGGGCAGTGGGGGAACATGCCGGCAGGCGTGCAGTTGACGAGCAGCGCGGCATCGGATTGCTGCGCGATGTTACCGTAGTTGACGTCGATCGTGCGGCCCACGGGCACCACGACGGCGCCTAAGTCGCCGAGTACCATGCTCGCTGTAGTGCCGGCACCGCCGGTGGCGCCGAGCACGAGGGCCTTCTTACCGGCAACCTCTACGCCCAGCTCCTCGACCAGGCACCGAAAACCAAAGTAGTCGGTGTTGTCGCCGCGCAGGCGGCCGTCGGACAGGCGCGTGATGGTGTTGACGTTTCCCATGCGCTCGGCCAGGGGGCTCAGCTCGTCCAGGTATTCCATGACGGCACGCTTGTAGGGGATGGTCACGTTGGTGCCCTCCCATTCGTCGCCGGTCATAAAGGCCTCGAGGTCCTCGGGCTCGCGCTCAAAACGCACGTACTCAAGCCCAGCGAGTTCCTTGTAGATGGTCGGGGTGTAGCTGTGGCCCAGCACGCGGCCCAGCACGCCGTAGGGACGGGTTGCGGCGGTATCGGTCATCTAGAGCACCTCCGTGTAGCTGCCAAAGTAGGTGAAGCTCTCGCACACGTCGTCGATGGAATCGAGCAAGTCATCGAGGGCCTTGCTGCCAAAGGGGCAGTCCAGGTCAAAGTAGAACATAAACTCAAAGTCGTGCCCGGGGATGGGGCGGCTCTCGAGCTTGATGAGGTTGATGTTGAGTGCATAGAAACGCTCGAGTACGCGATAGAGGGCGCCCGGCTCGTTGGCCGTGGTGATCATAAGCGAGGTACGGTTGGCGCCGGGGTAGACGCGCGGCTCGCGGCTGATGACGACAAAGCGCGTGTAGTTGTTGTCCGAGTCCTGGATGTTGGGCTCCAGCACCTCCAAGCCGTAGAGCGCCGCACAGCTGCGCGAGGCGATGGCGGCGACGTCGGTGCGTTCGGAGTTGGCGACCATCTCGGCCGACATGGCGGTATTGGGGTACTTGGTGGCGTGCAGACCGTGGGCCTCGATAAAGCCGGCGCACTGGGCGATGGCCTGGCCGTGGCTGTAGACCTCGCACACGTCGGCGAGTTTGGTGCCGGGTTTGACGAGCAGGTTGTGATCGATCTTGAGACGAAGCGAGCGCACGATATGGAAGTCGAACTGTGCGAGCAGGTCGTAGACGGCGTTGACCGAGCCGGCAGTGGAGTTTTCGATGGGCAGCACGCCAAACTCGCAAAAGCCGTCGCGCACGGCGCGCATGACGCCCTCGAAGGTCTCAAAGAACGCAATATCCGGCACGTCGAAGAGCTTGCACGCGGCGATCTGGCTGTAGGCCCCTTCGACGCCTTGGCAGGCGACAGTGGCCGTCTGGGGGAAGGGCGTGTCAAAGGCTGCGGCCGTGGCGCGGGCCTTTTGCGACACCGTGATGCCCTTGAGCTCGTTGATGTAGCGCTGCTGCTCGGCCTTGCTCATGCTCATGAGGAGGCGGAACAGAGTGATGGTCTGTGCCTCGTAGCGCTCGGGCGCGCGGCTGGCGAGGTTGTTGAGCTTGGAGCGCTCGCGGGCGGGGTCGAAGACGGCCTTGCCCATCTCGATTTTTGACTTGGCGACTTCGGTGGCAATGTCCATGCGCTCGACAAAGCTGTTGAGGAGCGTGGTGTCGATGCCATCGATGGCCTGGCGGATGTCAGCAAGGTCCATGGAGGCCCCTTTCACGTAACGGCTGAGTTGGCAGGCAACCCAGGTGAGTCGGGTTAGAGCTGGGCGGCGTCCTCGAGGAGGGCGTCCCAAATCGCGAGCGCCGCGGCTGCCTCGGCTACGGGGACGGCTCGGGGGACGATGCAGGGATCGTGACGGCCGTGCACCGAGAGCTCGGCATTTTCCATAGCGTCCATGTCTACGGTCTGCTGCTCGCGGCCAATGGAGGGCGTCGGCTTTACGGCCATGCGCCACATGACGGGCGCGCCGGTGGAGATGCCGCCCAGGATGCCGCCGGCGTTATTGGACTCGACCTCGATCTCGCCGGTCTCGGCATCAACGCGGTACGGGTCGTTGTTCTCGCTGCCGCGCATGGCGGCCACGGCAAAGCCCATGCCAAACTCCACGCCCTTTACGGCGGGAATGCCAAACGCGATTTGCGCGATGCGGTTCTCGATGCCGTCGAACATGGGGTCGCCGATGCCCGCGGGAAGCCCGTAGATGCCGCACTCCACGATGCCGCCGATACTGTCGAGCTCGTCGCGCGCGGCCAGAATCTCCTCGCGCATGCGACCGGCGGCCGCTGCGTCGATGCAGGGCAGGTTGTTCGTAAGGATCGCCTTGCGGTCGGCCTCGCGATAGACCATGTCGTCCATGGGCAGGTCGGAGATGCCGCCGATCTGCGCGACGTGCGCCATGACCTGAATGCCGCGGGCCTCAAGTGCCTGCAGCGCGATGCCGCCGGCGATGCATAGGGGAGCCGTTAGGCGGCCGGAGAAGTGCCCACCGCCCGCGACGTCGTGCATGTTGTGGTACTTCAAGCGCGCAGGGAAGTCCGCATGTCCCGGACGGGGCTTGCGGCGCAGCTCGGAGTAATCCTTGGAGCGCGTGTTGGTGTTCTCAATAATCGCTGCGATGGGTGCGCCGGTGGTGTGTCCATCGACCACACCGGCGATGATATGCGCGGCGTCGGCCTCGCGGCGTTTGGTTGCGGTCTCGTCGCGGCCGGGGGCGCGACGGTCGAGGAAGGCCTGCAGCTTCTCCTGGTCCACGGCGATGCCCGCCGGGATGCCATCGAGCGAGCAGCCGATAGCGGGGGAGTGCGATTGGCCGAAGATGCTTAAGTGCAAGACGTTGCCAAAGGTCGAGGACATGCTATTCCTCCTCGAGTGTGACCTTGCCGCCCAGCAGGCGGTAGTGGTCGAAAAAATCGGGATAGGACTTGTTGACGGCCTCGGCGCCGTGGATCACGACCTCGCCGGTGGCACGGCTCGCGGCGATGGCGGCCATCATGGCGATGCGGTGGTCGTTGTGCGAATCGACCTCGCCGCCGGTAAAGGCATCGACGCCCTTGATGATGAGGTCGTCGCCGGCAATACGCACCTGCGCGCCCAGCGCGGTGAGCTCGCGGGTGGTGGTGGCCAGGCGGTCGGATTCCTTGATACGCAGGCGGGCGCAATCGCGGATAAAGGTGCGGCCCTGTGCCAGCGAGGCCACGGCCGAGATAACGGGCACCAGGTCGGGAATGTCGTGGGCGCTCATCTCAAAGCCGGCGAGCTTGTCGGACTGCACGGTGGCGGCGTTGGTGGAGCGCACGATGCGGGCGCCAAAGCGCGAAAGCGCGGCAAGCACGTTGCGGTCGCCCTGTGCGGAGCTCAGGGACACGCCCTCGACGGTGATGGGGTCGGTGCCGATAGCGCCGGCACACAGCCAAAAGGCAGCGTTGGACCAGTCGCCCTCGACGGCCACGCTGCCGGGCGTGCGGTACGAGCCGCTGCTCACGCGGAAGTTCGTGACCTCGGGCTGGCCGTCCTTGGCCGGAATGCGCTCGACGTTGACCTCAACGCCAAAGGCCTTCATGGCCTGGATCGTTAGGTTGATGTAGGGGCGGCTCTCAATGAGGCCAGTCACCTGCACACAGGAGGGCTGGGCGAGCAACGGGGCTGCCAGCAGCAGGCCCGAGATGTACTGCGAGCTTACGTTGCCCGGCAGCACAAAGGTGCCCGGGCGCATGCGTCCGCTTGTCTTGAGCGGAAAACCGCCCAGACCCTGTAGGTCGCAGCCGGCGGCAATGATCTCGTCCGAGAGCGGGGACAGCGGGCGTGCGCCTAGGCGGCCCTGTCCCACAAAAGTTGCCTCTGCCCCCAGCGCGCAGGCGACGGGCAGCATAAAGCGGAGCGTGGAGCCGCTCTCGCCGCAGTCGAGCGTGCCGCCGGCAAGGGCCTTGAGCAGGCCGAACTCAATGCTCTTCATGGTGGGGTGGACCTGGAAGCCGTCCTCGACGGTCTCGATGCGGGCGCCGAGCGCCGTGAGGCAGCGGACCGTGGCCTCAATATCGGCGCAGGTGGTGTTGCAGGTCACATGCGTCTCTCCGTTGGCAAGGGCAGCGCAGATGATGAGACGGTGCGCCATCGACTTGGACGCGATGGCGGGAACGGTGCCCTTAAGCGGGGACGGGGTGATGCGGGCTAGCATGCGGATGCGTCTCCCTTCTGGCCGAGGCCCTCGGCAATGAGTTCGTGGAAAGTGGAAAGCGGCGTGCGGTCGATGCTGCAGCGGCCAATGCCGTGCGGAATCACCAGGTCGATGGTGTCGCCCGCGCGCTTCTTGTCGTGGAGCGCCTCGGCAAAGACGGCATCGGCATTGAGGTCGCAGCGGGTCTTGAGGCCGTGGCGGGCGCAGAGCTCCTCAATACGGCCGGGCAGTGCAGCATCGCAAACGCCGTGCAGGGCCGCGGCGCGCGTGATGATGCCCATGCCGATCGACACGCAGTTACCGTGTCCGAGCTCAAAGTGCTCGCAGGCCTCGACGGCGTGTCCGGCGCTGTGTCCAAAGTTGAGCAGCTTGCGCTGGTTGGTTTCGTGCTCGTCGGCGACGACCACGGCGCGCTTGATGTCGATGTTGCGGGCGATGATGAGTGCTACGCGGGCCACATCGCGGTTGAGCAGCTCCAGCGTGAGCGGGGTCTTCTCCAGCTCGGCGAAAAGCTCCGGGTCGGCGATCACGGCGTGCTTGACGACCTCGCCGCAGCCGTCGGCGAACTGCTCGGGCGTGAGGGTGGCCAGGCACCCCACGTCGGCGATAACCACGCTCGGCTGCCAAAAGGCGCCGGCCAAGTTCTTGCCGGCAGCCAGGTCGATGGCGGTCTTGCCGCCCACCGACGAATCCACCATGGCGAGCAGGCTCGTCGGGATCTGCACAAACTTGCAGCCGCGCATGTAGGTCGCGGCCACAAAGCCCGCCACATCGCCCACGACGCCGCCCCCGAGTGCCACGATCACGTCGGAGCGCGAAAGCTCGTGCTCGGCCACAAACTCCAAAATGGCAACATAGGTTTCGGCGCGCTTATGGGCCTCGCCGGCCTCGAAGGTGCAGATGCTCACCTCGTAGCCTGATGCCTCCAGGCTCTGCTTAACGGGCATCTGGTAGAGCGGGCCTACGTTGGTGTCCGTCACGATGACGGCCTTGGTGCCGCCGGCAGTGGCGCGCACGAGCGGTCCCGCCTGCTCCAGCAAAAACGTGCCAACATGCACCTGGTAGGGGCGTGCGGTGTCGATATCGATGGTAATCGCCATAAGCTTCGGTCCTTTCGACCTGGCGTGATAGGTGGTCTAGTGGGAGGCTTCGTCGTCGAGTGCGCGCTTAATGCGGTCGCCCTCGGCAAGGAGATTCTCCAGATAGCGCTGGTCGCGGTTCTTGAGCGCACGGCTGTAGGCGCCAAGCGACTCGATCAGATGGTCGATCTCGAAGGCGAGCGCGTCGGCGTCGTCGATCATGAGCTCGGACCACATTTGCGGGTTGAGGTGCGCCACGCGGGTGAGATCGCGGTAGCTACCGGCCGAAAAGCCGTGGTGGACCTGGGCGGTGGGGCTTTTGACGTAGGCGTTGGATACCACGTGCGCAAGCTGGCTCGTGAAGGCGATGACGCGGTCGTGCTCGGCGGCGCTGGTCACGCTGAACTTGCCAAAGCCCAAGGGGCGCACCATCTCGCGCACCTGGCCCAAAAGCTCCAGCTTGAGCGCATCGTCTACCGCGGGCGGTACGAGCACCAGCGGGGCGCCCTGGAACAGGTCGGCACGAGAGTTAGCGTAGCCCGAGAACTGGGTGCCCGCCATGGGGTGCGCGCCCACAAAGTAAAAGCCGTGCTCGCGGGCAAGCTCAAAGGCACGTTCGCACACGATGCCCTTGACGCCCACCGTGTCGATCACCACGGGGCCCATGATGGCGTCGGTGTCGGTGGCGTCGGCGAGCGCCTTGGCGTGCGTCTCGAGCCACTCGATGCATGCCTCGGGGTAGCAAGCCAAGATCGG
>UQUD01000101.1 GCA_900544225.1 uncultured Collinsella sp. | reverse complement strand
AGCCGAAGAGCACTTAATGTGCTCTTCGTGCGAGCCAGGACCTGACCGAGCGAAAACCAAGCAGGCGGACACGCCGACGGGCAAGGGAGAGATATATGGAAGAAATGCCCAAGAACTACGATCCGTCGACCAACGAGCCGGCGATCCTGCAGAAGTGGCTCGACGGCGGCTACTATAAGCGCCGTGAGGGCGTGGGCGACTGCACCGTCACCATTCCGCCTCCCAACGTGACCGGCAAGCTCCACATGGGTCACGCTACCGACGACTCCATCCAGGACGCCATCATCCGTATGGCCCGCATGCGCGGCAAGTCCACGCGCTGGGTGCTCGGCACCGACCACGCCGGTATTGCCACGCAGACCAAGGTCGACAAGAAACTCAAGAGCGAGGGCATCAGCCGCCTGGAGATCGGTCGCGACAAGTTTGTCGACGCTTGCTGGGACTGGACCCACGAGTACGGCGGCATCATCGTCGAGCAGATCAAGCGCATGGGCTGCTCCGTCGACTTCGACAACGAGCGCTTCACCATGGACGAGGACTATGCCCAGGCCGTGCGCAAGGTCTTTTGCGACTGGTACCACGACGGGCTGATCTACCGCGGCAAGCGCATCGTCAACTGGTGCCCCAACTGCACTACCGCTATCTCGGACGACGAGGCCGAGTACAAGGACGAGAAGGGCCATCTGTGGCACCTGCGCTACCCGCTGACCGAGCCGGTCAACGGCCAGGACTATATCGTCGTCGCCACCACGCGCCCCGAGACCATGCTCGGCGACACGGGCGTCGCCGTTTCCCCGAAGGACCCCGAGAAGGCCGCCTTCGTGGGCAAGACCGTCAAGCTCCCCATCGTCGACCGCGAAATTCCTATCTTTGAGGATTGGCATGTCGATGCCAACTTTGGCTCTGGCTTTGTCAAGGTCACCCCGGCCCACGACCCCAACGATTACGCTATGGGTCAGGCCCACGACCTGCCGCAAATTAATATCTTCGATGAGCACGCGGTGGTCGTCGAGGGCTACGGCGAGTTCACCGGTATGACCCGCGAGGAGTGCCGCGAGGCCGTCATCAAGTGGTTTGAGGAACATGACCTGCTCGATCACGTCGAGGACCTCGATCACTCCGTCATGCACTGCTACCGCTGCGACGCCGCGCTTGAGCCGTGGCTGTCCGAGCAGTGGTTCGTCGCCGTCGATAAGCTCAAGGGGCCGGCGCTCGACGCCGTCAACTCCGGCAAGGTCACCTTCCACCCCGTGCGCTGGACGCAGACCTACACCACCTGGATGGAGAACCTCAAGGATTGGTGCATCAGCCGCCAACTTTGGTGGGGCCACCGCATCCCCGTGTTCTACTGCGAGGACTGCGGCTGGGAGGACGCCCTTACCGAGGACACCGACGTGTGCCCCAAGTGCGGCGGCCACCACGTGCATCAGGACGAGAATGTGCTGGACACCTGGTTCAGCTCGCAGCTGTGGACCTTCGCCACGCAGGGCTGGCCGCAAAAGCCGGAGCTGCTCGAGGGCCATCACCCCACGACGGCGCTGGTCACCGCGCGCGACATCATCGCGCTGTGGGTCGCTCGCATGGTCATGAGCTCGCTGTACTTCCTGGACGAGGTGCCGTTTAAGGACGTTGTCATCTACCCGACGATCCTTGCCAAGGACGGCAGCCGCATGTCCAAGTCCAAGGGCAACGGCGTTGACCCCATGGACCTCATTAGCATGTACGGCGCCGATGCCATGCGTTACAACCTGCTCACGCTGTGCACCAACAACCAGGACGTCAAGTTCGACGCGAACATCGACAAGAAGACCAAGAAGCTCATCGACAGCCCGCGCACCGACCAGGCTAAGTCGTTTGTGACCAAGATCTGGAACGCCAGCCGTTTCCTGCTTATGAACATGGAGGGCTACACGCCCGGCGAGCCCGTCGTGGAGACGCCGGCCGACGCCTGGATGTTCAGCCGCCTGGCCAAGGCCGTTAAGATGGTCACCGAGGGTATTGAGAACTACACCTTTGGCGATATGGCCCGCGGCGTGCAGCAGTTCTTCTGGAACGAGGTCTGCGACTGGTACGTCGAGGTCACCAAGGCCCGCTTGAAGGGCGAGGGCCGTCTGCAGGCTCAGCGCAACCTGATCTTTGTGCTGGATACCTCCATTCGCCTGATGCACCCGCTCATGCCGTTTGTTACCGAGGAGATCTGGGACAACATGCCGGCCAGCGTGCTCGACCTGGATGCCGAGGGCAACGTCGACCGCGCCGAGGCGCTCATGATTGCCAAGTGGCCCGAGCCCGCCGATTACGCCAAGTATGTCGACGAGGACGCCGAGCGCGCGTTTGAGCTGTGCCGCGCCGTCGTTTCCGCCGCCCGCGCCACGCGCTCGCGTTATCGCTTGAGCCCCAAGGCCGAGCTCGACGTGGTCGTGCGCGCCGGTGCCGAGGATATCGAGAAACTCGAGAGCCTGCGTTCGACCATTGAGCCGCTGGCCAACACCGCTTCGCTGGTCATGGGTACCGACGTTGAGAAGCCGGCCGCGAGCATCGCCGTGGTCGACAGCGGCGTCGAGGTCTTTGTGGTACTCGAGGGCAAGGTTGACCTTTCGGCCGAGAAGGCACGCCTGGAGAAGGAGATTGCCGCGGCCCAGAAGGAGCTTGCCGGCTGCGAGAAGACGCTGGCCAACGAGGGCTTTGTGGCCAAGGCCGTGCCTGCGGTGGTGCAGAAGAAGAGGGACCGTGCAGCTGAGCTCAAGGAGATCCTGGCGGCACTGACTGCTCAGGTTGCTGACTTCTCGTAGGCGGTACGGGGGGACGCGGTTTGGGGCATTGCTCGCTACTGCGGACAGTCCTGCTCGCACGAAGGCCACATTAAGTGGCCTTCGGCTCGTGCGGAACTTGTATCGAGCAAAGCCCCAAACCGCTCCCATAGCGTTTACGGGGGCGTCCGCTGCCCGGTAGGACCACTGGGTTGTGGCCTTGATTCTGCTGCAAAGCGGTGTTTGGCTGATATTTTGAATGGGAGGGGCTCGTTGTTTATTACGGGCCTCTTTTTATGTTGAGGGGACTTTGGCTATGGCAAAGCGTTCTGGGTTGTATTCGGCGCCGTTTGAGGTTCCGGAGCTTTCTTTTGATGAGGCTGTTGCACTTGCGGCCGATACGGGTAAGATCGCGCGTTATTCCACGCCGCTGCTCGAGACCGTCGTCGAGATGCTCGATGAGCTTGGTCGTCCTGACGAGTTCTATGATTGCGTCCAGATAGCCGGTACCAATGGAAAGACCTCGACGACGCGATTCTCGGCTGCCATTCTTCGTGGTGAGGGTCTTAAGACGGCACTCTTTACGTCGCCTCATCTGGTGCGCTATCCCGAGCGTATGGAGATTGATGGAAAGGTTGTCTCAGACGAGGTCTTTGCCCATGGTGTCTCTGCGGCGTATGAGGCGGGCCGTCGTCTCAACGCACGTCGTGAGGCGGCGGGCGAGGAACTTCGCGCTATTACGCCCTTCGATCTTTTGTCCGTGGCCGGTTTGACCATGTTTGCCGAGGCTTGCGTGGACGTGGCCGTGCTTGAGGTTGGCATGGGCGGACGCTGGGATGCCACAAGTGCGACCGATCCCGTGGCCGTCGCCATTACGGGCATTGGACTCGACCATACGAAGGTCCTTGGCGACACGCTCGAAGCCATTGCTGGGGAGAAGGCTGCGGTTATTAAGCCTGGGCGCTTGGTTGTTTTGGGTGAGGGCACGCATGAGGCGAGTGTTCAGTGTGTTATGGATGCCCGTTGCCGTGAGTGCGGCGTAGTGCCGCTCGTGGTGAGCCATACGACGACCAAACTTCCGGCACACGTGGGCGATACGGTTGAGTTTAGCTGCACCACGCCGCGTGCGATCTATACGTCGAGCATGGTCAAGCCGGCGTATCAGCCGCAGAATGCCGTGTGCGCGATTATGCTGTGCGAGGGCTATCTGGGTCGCGAGCTCGACCATGAGGCGCTCGACGCTTCTCTTATGGGCTGCCCCACGCCGGGTCGCTTTGATGTGCTGGGAACCGATCCGCTCAAACTGATCGACGCCTGCCATAACCCCCAGAGCTGCGAGAACTTTGTGAGCGCACTGGACGAGATCGATCCGTGTGTAGAGAATCGCCCCACGCTGCTGTGCGCCGCGCTGGCCGATAAGGACGTGGCGGGCATCGTCGACGTGCTTGTTCCGGCCTTCCCCCGCGTGGTCGTGACCCAGACCGATTCCGACCGCGCCCTGCCGGCGGAGGAGCTCGCTGCTCTGGTGGACGCCGATAAGCTCACGGGCGTGTACCCCAGCGTATCCGAGGCCCTCGCAGCCCTCGATGCCGCCGGCGAGCCCTTCGTAGCAGCCGGCACCATCACCCTAGCCGGCGAAGTGGCCGGCTTGCTCCGTTAACCCATACCCCCTCATCAGTTGCGGTGAAATAGTTCCTGTTTTTGGGCTCTAGCAGCCCATCCAGGAACTATTCCACCGCAACTTAGTTTGGGGGCTTGGGGACCAGGCTAGTCTAGGCGGACTGGGTCGTGGGGGTAGGCGTTGAGAATCTCGACGCCGGACTCGGTCACCAAGGCCAAGTCCTCGATGCGGACGCCGGTGTGACCGGGGAGGTAGATGCCCGGCTCGATGGAGAAGGTCATGCCCGGCTCGACAACCTGCTCGTTGACGAGCGAGACGTCGCCCGGCTCGTGATCCTGCAGGCCGATCGAGTGACCCAGGCGATGCGTAAAGTACTGCCCATAGCCCGCATCCTCAATCACGTCGCGCGCGGCGCGGTCCAGGTCGCACATACGAACGCCCGGCGCGATAAGCGCTTCGGCGGCCTCGTTGGCACGGCGCACGATGTCGTAGATGCGTGCCGTCTCCTCGTCCGGCTCGCCCCAAAAGAACGTGCGCGTCATGTCCGAGCAATAGTTGCGGCGACGTCCACCAATGTCGAACAGCACCACGTCGCCACGCTTGAGTACCGTATCGTCGGGCTCGTGGTGCGGGTCGCCGGCGTTGGCGCCAAAGCTCACGATGGGTGGAAAGCTAAAGCCCTCGCAGCCGTTCTTGCGGTACAGACCGAGCATCTGATCGGCAATTTCGCGCTCCGTTACACCTTCGTGGACGAGTTTGATCGCGTCGGCCATTACGGTGTCGTTGGCGGCCGAAGATGCACGCATGAGTTCCTGCTCGGCGGCATCCTTGTAGGTGCGCGCGGCGGTGACGGCAAAGTCGCCCAGGAAAAACTCGCTTGCGGCGTGGCGCTCCATGAGCGGCATCAAAAAGCCGGAGCGCATGACGGTATCGATGCCGAGCGGTTTGGTCGGATCGATCTCACTCGCGATGGCGTCGGTCACGACGTCGGTATCGGTGTGGTAGGCAACGCGGGCATTGTCGTACTCGGGCAGCTGATGCAGCGCGTTGACCAAGATCACGGGCTCGCTACCGCGCGCGAGCAGCACACCGCAAAAACGCTCGAACATATCGGCATAAAAGCCGGTCAGGTAATAAATCGACCACGGGTCGTTTACGAGCAGCTGTGCGCCGGGGTGCTGAGCCTCGAGCGTATCGAGCACGCGCGCCACACGCTGGTCATCGACATGTGCCATGAAACATCCTTTCGCTAGGTTGCCACCATGGTATCCCCAATGCCAGGGTAGTCAATTTGGGACGGGGCTATTTTAGCTGCGTCAAACTTGCGGGCTAATAGGTAAAAGTAGCCATAAGAGGCCCGTCCCAAATGGGTTGGTTTCAAAAGTATGGCGGATTACGGGGCTGGACCTGTATTACTTGACCATGGCAAAAATCGCGAAATTAAAACCGCAGGTAGACGGCTTGTCAAAAATTGAAAATGGCCGGTATGGATGGGGAGTCTCCGAATCAGCCCCGTAATCCGGCATAGTTTTGAAATGGCACTAAAGTAGGCGCAAGCTGAATACCGATTCCAAGGATAGTTGCGGTGGAATAGTTCCTGGATGCCGGGGTTTTGGCGGAAAACAGGAACTATTTCACCGCAACTGAGGAGGGCGGGGTGGATGGTGGGGTAGCTAAAAGAGTCCCGTCCTAAATTAGCTGCTTAGGCTGGGTCGATGTCCATGCTGGCGATTAGGTCGGTACCGGTGTCTAGGAGGTTGGGTAGGACTACGTCGCCCATGCGGATGGGGGCGTTGACGACTAGGCCTCGGATAAGGTCCATGGCTTGGGCGTGGAGTGCCAGCGGGATGGCTTCGGCCGTGCGCACAGGCAGAAGCGCCTCGTCGCCGCCGGATGCGGCCACGGTGGTGGTGAGCACGCGCATGGGGCAGGTGAGCTCCTGATGCGCGAACTTATCGCCGCGTGGGCAGTTGTTGCCGGTTACGGAGCGCACTTCTACCACGGCGCCGTCTGCGTCACGCTCTACCTCTACGGTCAGGAGGCATTCGGATGGGCAGGTGGTGCAGTTGAACTGCAGCGTCTCGGTCGCATTCGTGCTCATGAGCTATGCCTCCTCAATGGGATCGACAGACAGATTAATCTCTCTAGCACCTAGGTCGAGTGCGCGCTGAATCACCTTCGCCGGCAGCGGGAAGCTTTCCATGACGCTCGGCTTAAATGCACGGACCTTGCCTGCGAACAGTTCCTCGCCGCCTGCCAGAATACGCACGCGGGCGGCGTCGACGGGTCGGCGTACGCGCAAGTTGAGCTTGGTGAGCGCCACGGCCGTAATGCGTCCCGGCAGCGCGTAGCCCGCAATGCCGGCGGGGGAGACCGTGAGCTCGCAGCCCGCGTCCGCGACACCCGCCTCAGCATCCGTGTCGCCACCCAGCGCGT
>UQUD01000100.1 GCA_900544225.1 uncultured Collinsella sp. | reverse complement strand
GACAGGCGATCGACCAGACGCGAACCGGCAGCGCCCTCGGCGGCAGCAGAGCCGCTCACGCCGCGCGCCATCAGCAGCGCCTCACCCGAGGCCTTCTTTTGGTCCAGAGCCGCACGGCCGGCACGCTCAAGCGTGGCGGCGTCATCGAACAGCAGGGCATCGATATCGCCGGCAAGCAGCTGCTCGACCAAACCCTCGAGCTCACGAGGGGCCTCGAGCACATCGCCCAGACGACCCGAGACATCATCGCCCAACGCGCCCATCAGACGGCTCACCAGCGGCGAGCTGTCAGCCATGCGGGCATCGAGCTTCTTTTGGCTCGCGAGTTCAGAGCGAACCTCGGACAGCTTGTTGCGCGCCTCGCTCTCGCGATTACGCAGGTCCTTCAACGCCGCACGGGCGACCTCGGTGGCCTCACGCGCATCGACCTGAGCTTGGCGAGCCTGATCGAGCGCACCTTCGAGCTCCTCAGCGCGGTCGCGACGGCTCTCGAGCGAGGCCGTGACCTCCTCGAGCTGCTCGTCGATCTGCTCCAGGCGCAAGGCGTACATGTTGTCCTCGACCTCGGCGTTGCTCAGCGAGTCCTTCACCTTGGCAAGCGCGAGCGCGGCGTTATCGGCCGCACGCTGCACATCGCGCTGCTCGCGCGTAAGCTGCGAAATCTGATTGTCAAGCGCAACGCGACGCTCGTGGAGCTGGGCGGCGGCAGGACCGGCGGCGTCAACGTCGTCCTGGGCCTGCATGTGCGCACCGGTCACTTCCTCAAGCTGGGCACGCGCACCCTCGAGCTCCTCGACCACGCGACGACGCTGATGTTCGGAGCTCGAAATCTGGCCGCGCATGTCGGATAGGCGCGACACCATGTTGTGGCCTTTTTCCTCGAGCAGGCGCATATCGGAGTTAATGCGGCCGACCACGTCTTGCATATGGCGGCGCTGCTCGCCCAGATCGCCCACAAAAAGGCCCTTTTCCTCGAGCATGACCTGGAGCTTCTCGAGCTCGCGCTCCTTTTCGCCCAGGCGGTACTGCGCAAGCTCAAGCTCGGCAGCGCCCTCCTTGGAGCAGCTCTCCAGGTCGTTCCACTGCGACTGCAGCGAACGAAGCTCGTCGACGGCCAGCATCTGCGTAAGCTCGTTCGCGCGCGAGGACAGCTCTTTGTACTTGCGCGCACGATCGACCTGACGCTCCAGCGGCCGCAGCTGACGGGCGATCTCCTTATTGATGTCGCGGGCACGGGTCAGGTGCTCGTCCATCGATTTAATCTTTTTGAGTGCACGCTCCTTGCGGCGCTTGTGCTTGGAGATGCCGGCAGCCTCCTCGATCAGGGCGCGGCGCTCCTCGGGGCGGCTCTGCAAAATGGCGTCGAGCTTGCCCTGGCTGATGATGGAATGCGTATCCTTGCCCAGGCCCGAATCGTGCAGGATGTCCTGAATGTCCATCAGGCGGCACGGGCTCGAGTTGATAAGGTACTCGCTTTCGCCCGAACGATACATACGACGGGTGATGGCGACCTCGTCAAAGTCGACAGGCAGCATATGGTCCGAGTTATCGAGCACCAGCGTGACCTCGGCGACACCCACCGGCTTGCGCGCCGACGAGCCCGAGAAGATGACGTCCTCCATGGCCTGGCCGCGCAGCTGCTTGGCGCTCTGCTCGCCCAGGACCCACAGAATCGAGTCGGAGATGTTCGATTTTCCCGAGCCGTTGGGACCGACGATGACGGTCAGGCCCGGCTCAAATGACATATGGGCGCGGTCGGCAAACGACTTGAACCCTTTGAGCGTGAGGGACTTGAGATACACGGTTCCTCGCTTAAACAGGCTTCTTGTTGAGAATCACGCCGTTGGTGGTATAGCCCATGCGGTCGAGTGCCTCGAGTGCAGCGGCTCCCTCGGCCTCCTTCTTGGAGGAACCGGTGCCGCGACCCTGGCGAATACCGTCAATGAGCACCACAGCGGTAAAGGTGGGCGCATGCGCGGGGCCCTCGGAGCCGACCAGCTTATACGCGGGAGGCTCGTGGCCGTCCGCCTGCACGCACTCCTGCAAGAACGACTTGGGGTTCGCGGGGTGCTCCGCACGCTCGGAAGCCAGGTGCGGCTTAAGCGTACGGTAGATGAACTCCGCCGCCGCATCCCAGCCGGCATCCAGGTACAGCGCACCCACGAGCGACTCGTAGACGTTCTCGAGCGCCGAGTGCAGGCCGCGCGCGCCGGTACCGGTCTCAGAAGCACCAAAGATGATGATGTCGTCGATGCCCAGCTCGTGCGATACCTCGGACAGCGTGGCGCCCGAGACAAGGGACACCTTCAGGCGCGTGAGCTTACCCTCGTCAAACTCGGGATAGGACTCAAAGAGCGAACGGGCCACCACGGCGCCCAAAATGGAATCGCCCAAAAACTCAAGGCGCTCATAGCTGGCAGAGACCGGCTGGCCCTCGACGGCCGAGGGATGTGTGAGCGCCGCGCGCAGCAGCACCTTGTTATTGAACTCATGGCCCAGAATCTCCTGGGCACGCATGAGTCGTTCAGACAAAGCCAAGACTTAGGCCTCCTTGGCGTTTTCGATCGCGTCGACGGCGTCGGCGACAGAGTTGAGCGACAGCAGGGTCTCGTCATCGATTTCGAGGTCGAACTCATCCTCGATGGCCGTCACCAGCTGCAGACGCTCGAGCGAATCGGCATCGAGATCGTCAAAAGTGGTCTCGTCGCTAATGTCGGCGACATCGACGCCCAGCACGTCAGCGGCGATTTCGGCGATCTTATCGAAGATTTCGGAGCGGTCCATAGCGCTTCCTCTCGTATGTCATGGAACACAACTCAACACGGCAATCGGAGCCGCGTTGCAATACGGCTCCGATTCTACCCCACACGGTACAGGTTGAGCCACGTAACGAGGCTCTTATAAAACGATACCGTCCATGGAATTGGCGACGTCCTGGACAAGCCCGGCGCGCACGGCCTGGGCCGCGGCAAGCGTACCGTTCTTGACGGCCTCGACCGACGTGGCACCGTGGCCGATCAACACGACGCCGCGCAGGCCCAGCAGGATCGCGCCGCCCTTGGCATCGCCCGAAAGCTTGGCCTTAATCTCGCGCATCTGCTTTTTGATGAGCAGCGCGGCGATCTTGGTGCCGAGCGAAGACATAAAGGCACCTTTGAGCTCCTGCAGCAAAAACTTGGCAGCGCCCTCGGTGGCCTTGAGCGCGATGTTGCCCGACATACCGTCGGCGACCACGACGTCAAAATTGCCCGACGTAAGATCGGTGCCCTCGCAGTTGCCCACAAAGCCGGGAACCGCGGCCTTCATGGCCGGGAAGCACGACTTGGTAAAGTTAGAGCCCTTCTCGTCCTCGGTGCCGTTGGCAAGCAGGCCCACGCGAGGATGCTCAATGCCCAAAACCACGCGGGCATAGGCAGCGCCCATCTGGGCGAAGCGCACCATGTCGTCCACCGTGACATCGGGATTGGCGCCCATATCGCACAGCACCGTCAGGCCGCCGGCGCGATTGGGCAGCGCGTTAGTAAGGCACGGACGGACCGGCTGCTTCTTGCCCTCCGACAAATACCTAAACGGCGTGACGTAGGCCGTGGCGGCAGCGGTCATGGCACCGGTCGAGCCGGCCGAGAAAAACGCGTCCGCATTGCCCTTCTTGATGGCACGGCACGCAAGCACGATCGAGGACTTGCGCTTGGTCATCACGGCGCGAATGGGATCGTCCTCCATGCTGATGACGTCAGGGGCCTCCAGGGCCTCCACGCGGGCATGCGCCGCGGCAAAGGGGTTGACGATTTCGGCGGGACCGACGGCCAAGACCTCGATCTCGGGATCTGCCGCAAGCGCGGCCTCGATACCATCGAGGACAACCTGGGGCTTCTCGTCTCCGCCCACAACGTCAACACAAACGCGAACGTTACTCATTTCATATGCTCCTTATACAAAAATGGCCGACTCATTGAGCCGGCCATTGTGGTTCCAGTTGGAACGGCATCGCATCCAGAGTATACAGTTACTCGGTAACGATAACCTCGCGGTCCTTGTAGAAACCGCAGCTGGGGCACACGTGGTGCGGGAGCTTAACAGCACCGCAACGGGGGCACGTGGACTGAGCCGCAGCCGAGATCTTCATGTTGGCGGAACGACGGGTATGGGTGCGAATACGACCCTGCTTTTGTTTAGGTACGGGCATAGTGACCTTCCTTATGAACTATCCAGTGTGGCGATTACGCGCAAGTAGCGATACTACCACAGTTTTACTCGTCAAGCTTGAGATTCTTCAATGCTGCAAATGGATTTTCCGTGGCAGCGGCCCATTCGGCCTCCGCCTTGGCGGCGCAATCGCATTGCTCGACGTTGAGATTGATGCCGCAGGTGGGGCAAAGGCCGCGGCAATCGGGCTTGCACAGGACAACGAACGGCGTGTCCATGACGACCGCGTCGTTGATGGGCTCGCCCAGATCGACAATGCGATCCTCGCCCAGCAACTCGTAGCCGTCTTCGTAGGCCTCGGGGTCCTCGGGCTCGTTAAAGAGGTAGAACTCCTCGATCTCGCCTGCGATATCAAACGATGCGGGCTCCAGGCAGCGGTCGCACTCGCCGGTGGCGTGCGCGCGAACCATGCCCGAGAGCAGAACACCGGTACCGGCGTTGGTAAAGACCACGTCGTAGGCAATGCCGTCCTGCAGCTGGTACTCCTTCTCGCCCACCGTGTAGGTGGCGACATCGACCTTGCCGGTCAGCGGATAAGAGTCTCCGGGAAACTCGAGCTGCTCGGAAAGATCGACGGTTACGCTCGGGAACTCAGCCATTACCACTGACCATTCTGCTGGGCGGCACCCTCGTTGAGCTGCTGACGGCAACGGGTGACGGTGCCGGTCAGGCTCTTGAGGTTCTCCTCGAGGTGCGTAAAGACCTGCTCGGCGTAATCCTCGGCGGCATAGCGCGTCTCACGCTCGTACTGCTGGGCACGGTCGCGAATGTCATCGGCCTGTTGCTGCGCCAAGCGGACGATCTCCTGCTCACCGGCAATGGTGAGCGCCTGCTGCTGAGCATCGGCAATGATGGAATCGGCCTGAGCGGCGGCGGAAGCCATAAGCTCCTCGCGCTCTTTGAGGATACGGCGGGACTTCTGCCACTCCTCGGGATAGCTCATGCGGATCTCATCGAGGATATTAAAGAAGACGTCGGCGTCGATAACCTTCATCTGGGCGTTCTTGCCGAACGGCGTCTTAGCCTCTTCGATGAGCCCCTCGAGCTCGTCGACAAGACTCACGATCCTGTCGCCAGGAAAATTCTCGCCCGGCATCCGGTCTCCTTTCATAGGTAACATATCATCGAGTTAGTTTACCACATGCCACCAGGCAATAAAAAACGTCACGAAAAGCGATGTTTGAGTGCTTCGACCACGTTGGGCGGCACAAACGTCGACACGTCGCTGCCAAGCGACGCGATCTGGCGCACCACCGAACTCGAGATATAGCCGTACTGCGGAGCACTCATGACAAAGATGGACTCCAGCTCGCTATCCAGGCGATAGTTGAGGTCGGCCTGCTGCAACTCGTACTCAAAGTCGGTCATGGCGCGCAGACCCTTAACGACGGCACCCGCCCTCTGTTCACGTGCAAAGTCGACCAGCAGGCCGGTGAAGGGCAGTACCTCGACGCCGTCCAAATCACCGAGGGCCTCGCGGGCCAGCGCCACGCGCTCGTCGAGCATAAAGGTGGTACCCACGCCGTTTTTACCCTGCGATTCGGCCACGGCGACGATCACGCTGGGAAAGATACGGCGAGCTCGGCGGATCACGTCGATATGGCCAAAGGTGATGGGATCGAAGGTGCCCGGGACGATTACGCGGTTGATGGTGTCATTCATGGGTGTCCTCCGAAGGCACATCCTCGTCATTTTCGTTCTCGTCAGCATGGTCGTTCTCGTCCTCGGCCACCCAGCGCAGCAAGTCAACCGAGGTAATGCCGTAGCGCTTCTCTCGCACGGTCTTAAAACAAGCCGGATGAGCACCTGCATCGGCTGCGGCATGCTCAAAAAGGGCAAAGGCCCCGGGCGCCAGCAGTCCCTGCTGGGAAAGATTTTGCAGCAGCTCCTCGACCGGCTCGGCGCCAAAGGCATAGGGCGGGTCGAGCAAGATCAGGTCAAAGGGACCACCCGGCACACGGCCGCGCGAGGCGCTCGCCAACACATCGCCGGTAACGACACGCCAACGCGAGCGGTCGCGACACAGCGACTCGATATTCTTGGTGATCAGACGGGCGGCATTGCGATCGATCTCGAACGTAGTGAGCGAGCGGGCGCCACGCGAGAGCATCTCGATTCCCAGGGCGCCGGAGCCGCCAAAGGCGTCCAGCACGCGGACCTCGTCCAGATCGAAGTCGAACGCCGACATGACCATGGACGCGCATGCCTCGCGCACGCGATCGGTCGTGGGACGGGTGACATCGCGCCCACGCGGCTCTTCGATCTTGCAGCCGCGCCATTCACCGCCGATGATTCTCATCCTCCGCTGACCTCCTTAAAGATATGTCGATAACGCATGGCGACCGCGTCGCGCAAGGGGCGCGTCGCCACGGAGTCGAGGTTGCAAGCATACCGCAAGAGCTCGACCGCGTCCAAATGGGCCCATTCGATAAGATCCTCGTCGGCGTCCAGGTCCACAAAGCGCAGGGTCACGCCGCCGTGCTGGCGGTAGCCCAGAATCTCGCCCTCGTGGCGCAGGCGCAGGTCCATCTGGGCGAGCGCAAAGCCGTCAGAGGTCTTTTCGAGCGACTGGAGACGGTCTTGTGCCGCCGACGCGCCACCGTTGCCCTTGGAGTGCGTCATGACCAGGCAAGTGCCCGACACGCTGCCGCGGCCCACGCGGCCGCGCA
>UQUD01000099.1 GCA_900544225.1 uncultured Collinsella sp. | reverse complement strand
CTTGCGTTTGGCGGTCAGCCGTCGGCGCGCTTACACCAACATTTCCGACGCGATCCTCCGCGCCCTTTCGGGTTCGACCCCATGCGTGGTCAACAAAAAACGACCAGCCTGAGCCAGTCGCTTTAACAATCTTTGGGTGGGCCGTCAGGGGGTCAGCCTGCTGCGCAGGCGGTCACTGCGGCGCTTCGCGCCTTGCGCGCTGCGCTGGCAAATGCTTACGCATTTCCTCAGCTCCGCGCCCCGACGGGTTCGACCCCGTGCGAGGTCAACAAAAAAGCGACCAGCCTAAGCCAGTCGCTTTAACGATCTTTGGGTGGGCCGTCAGGGGGTCGAACCCTGGACCTTGGGATTAAGAGTCCCCTGCTCTACCAACTGAGCTAACGACCCAAAGCTAAAGTCCGTTATGGCGGACTTTAGAGGAGATATCGTGTGGTGGGCCGTCAGGGGTTCGAACCCTGGACCTTGGGATTAAGAGTCCCCTGCTCTACCAACTGAGCTAACGACCCGATATCAACACGAAGCAAGAACTGGGGTGGGTAAAGGGACTCGAACCCTCGACCTACGGGACCACAACCCGTCGCTCTAGCCAACTGAGCTACACCCACCGTGTCCTGTGCGCTTCGCGCTCGACTATTATTGCAAGGAACGCCACGCGATGCAAGCCCCAATTTTCAAGAATTTTGAAAAGAGTTTTTCGAGCGCGTTTCGAGCAATTCCCACCGGTTCCATAGGAGTAAACTTGCCCCACTGCAAATCCTCGAAAGGACCGGCATGAAAGAACTCTCCAACCGCACGGCAACATTTACCGATTCGGTCATCCGCCGCATGACACGCATCTCCAATAAGTACGATGCCGTCAATCTCTCGCAGGGCTTCCCCGACTTCGATCCTCCGGCGCAGCTGCTCAACAGCCTGAGCACCATCGCCGCCGACCCCGAGCCGCTCTACCACCAGTACTCCATTACCTGGGGCTCCCAGGCCATGCGCGAGGCGCTCGCCGCCAAACAGGAGCACTTTATGGGCATGTCGATCGACCCCAACCAGAATATCGTGGTCACCTGCGGCTCCACCGAGGCCATGATGGCCGCCATGATGACGGTTACGAACCCCGGAGACAAGGTCGTCATCTTCTCGCCGTTCTACGAGAACTACGACGCTGACACCATTCTCTCGGGTGCCGAGCCCATCTATGTGCCGCTCAACCCGCCCACATTCGACTTTGACCGCGAGGCGCTCGAGGCTGCCTTCCGCGACAACGACCCCAAGGCCATCGTCCTGTGCAACCCTTCCAACCCCTGCGGCAAGGTCTTTACGCGCGAAGAGCTCACCTTTATCGCCGACCTGTGCAAAAAGTACGACGCGTACTGCATCACCGACGAAGTCTACGAGCACATCGTCTACGCGCCCCATGAGCACGTCTACATGGCCACGCTGCCCGGCATGTTCGAGCGAACCATCAGCTGCAGCTCGCTGTCTAAGACGTACTCCATCACCGGCTGGCGTCTGGGCTACACCATCGCCCCGGCCCAGATCACCGAGCGCATCAAGAAGGTCCACGACTTTCTCACCGTGGGTGCCGCCGCTCCCCTGCAGGAAGCCGTTGTCACCGCCCTCAACTTCGACGACAGCTATTACGATGAGGTCCTCGACCTCTACACCGCCAAACGCGACCTGTTCTGCCAGGGGCTCGATAGCATCGGTCTTGAGCATAACGTGCCGCAGGGCGCCTACTACGTCATGATGGACATCTCTGAGTTTGGCTATGACAGCGACCTCGAATTCTGCGAGGACCTCGCATCCAAGGTGGGCGTGGGCGCCGTGCCCGGCTCGAGCTTCTTCCGCGAGCCCGTCAACCATCTGATTCGTTTCCACTTTGCCAAGCGGGACGAGACGCTTAACGCGGCACTGGAGAACCTCAAGTCGCTACGTGATAAAATCAAGCCGCGCGGGTAAGGACGGCCCGGCAACTAAAGCAGCCAAAGAAGCCCCGCACCGCCCGCCACGTTGCGAGGCTTCTTTTTATAGCGCTTTCTTAAATGGTTTAGAGCCCTATACTTTAGTCACGGAGCAACTCGTCCCAGAGAGAGGAATACTATGGCAGAACAGCAGCTTATCGGAGCGCTCGAGGCCGGCGGCACCAAGATGGTCTGCGCCACGGGCTATGCAGACGGTACGGTCCTGGAGCGTGAGCAGATCGCGACCACGACCCCGCAGGAGACCGTTGAGGCCGTCAATGCATGGTTTGCCGACAAGGGCATCGCCGCGCTGGGCATCGGCGCCTTTGGCCCCACCGCAGTCAACCCTGCCTCGCCCCAATACGGCAAGATCCTGGAGACGCCCAAAACGGCATGGCGCTACTTTGACCTGCTGGGCACTATCCAAAACGAGCTCAATATCCCCTGCGGCTACGACACCGACGTCAACGTCGCCTGCCTGGGCGAGGTCACCTTTGGTTGCGCCCAGGGCCTCACTGACGTTGTGTATCTGACCATCGGCACCGGCGTGGGCGCCGGCGTGCTCTCGGGCGGTAAACTCGTACACGGCATGATGCATCCCGAGGCCGGCCACATCCTGGTCACGCGCGACCCGCGCGACACCATTGGCGAGCACAGCGCCTGCCCCTTCCACGACAATTGCCTCGAGGGTCTCATCGCCGGCCCCGGCGTTAAAAAGCGCTGGGATGGCAAGAGCGCCGGAGACATGGCCGATGACCCGGAGGCCATGGACCTGCTCGCAGGCTATCTGGCACAGGCGCTCATGACCTACACGCTGTGCTACGCGCCGCAAAAGATCATCATCGGTGGCGGCGTGGCCGACCACACCCCCATCGTGCCGCTCGCGCGCAAGAAGTGCGCCGAGATGCTCAACGGTTATATCGTCACGCCCGAGGTCAACGACATCGATACCTATATTGTCAACAACAGCCTTGAGGGCAAGCAGGGCATCATGGGCTGCCTGGCCCTGGGCGCGCAGGCGCTTCAGTAACAGACGCACCCACAGGGCGTGGCGCGCCTGGCAAATCCAACCTACGGAACGACGCCACCACGCCCTATATAAGCCCTCTAATAAAAAAGGCCGCCTAGCACCAAGCATACGTCCTAGGCGGCCTTTTTGGCACATATGAGCGATCGTAGTAGATATCGGAGCACAACGCCCGTTGCCGCTCCACAGCAGTCGATCATCACATCGGTGATCATGCCGGCGCGTCCCGGCACAAAGAGCTGAATCGTCTCGTCGATCGAAGGAATCAGCAGCAGGAACACCGCCGTGGGCAGCAGCACGTCAAAGGTGCGCCGGCCCTCAAAATCAAAGGCGTGCGTTGCCAAGATGCCGAGCACCATATACTCGGTAAAATGCGCGCACTTGCGAACAACATAGTTGGTCACCCATTCATATGGAAGTCCCACGCCGTGCAGGAAACCGCGGATAGCTTCCATGACCGTTAGGCTCAGCGAGCCCGACCCCGAGCCGGGAACCAGCGAATTGCCCCAGATCAAGAGCGCCATCAGGCAGGTCACGACCGCCCATTTTCGATTGATCTTAACCATGCAGAAGTTATGCCTCCGCGCGGAGCGGCGCGAAGCTGGCGGTACCGCCCTCGATAACGCTCAGGTAGGCACGGCCCGTACGCTTGGCGGTAGAGGACTGCAGGCGCTCGATCTCCTCCTCGAGGATCTGATTGACGCGCTCGTGACGACGGTTTTCCATAATGCCGGCGGCAATAGCCTCGGCCCGCTCGATGCTCTCGCGCGAGATACGCGCGGTATCCTCGGGAAGCACGGAGCTGTGGCGGCCGACATAGACGGGAGCAACCGAGACAGGTGAGGCTGCAGGCGTGGGCACCGCCACGGGGGCGGGCTCGGCAGCCTCGGCCATGATCGCCATGGCTGCGGCCCACATGTCCTCGTGGCCCGAATAATCGGCCATGGGGACATCTTCCTCAAGAGAGGCATCGGGGAGACTGTCGGTATCCACGCGATCCTGGGCGTCGATAGACGCAGTGATGGCGGCAGGCTCGTCCAGATCGGCGAGATCCACACCCTTGGCGTCGGAAATGATGGGCATGCTGGCGAGTTTGGCGTTGTACGGCGCCGCCTCCGCGGCCTGCATTTGTGCCGAAGCGCCCCAAAGCGAGCTTTCGGCAGCTCGGCGAGCGGCAATGGTCTCCTCGTCGACAGCCAGGGGCTCATCGGCAAAGGGGTCGGCGACAGGAGCCGCCTGAGCTGCGCTCTGTTGACCGGCCGAAGTAGCCGACGCGGCAGAGGTGTACACAGCCGACGACGCGCCGTTATAGGCGGCATTGTTGGCGGCGTTGGCTACAAGCGCCACGAAGGCTGCGGTGCTGCCCGCAGGGGCGGCTTGAGAGCCCGAGACGGCGCGTGCGGCAGCGGCGATGTCATCGCGATTGTAAGAACCGGTCTTTCCACCGTTGGTGAGCTCGTCGATTGCGACCTGGTAGACATCGCGCGAACGCGCGGGATCGCAGCTGACCGGGGAATCGTCATCGAGCATACTGTCGATCATAGACCAGGCGTCGGCCTCATCCATGGCGTTGGCCGCGCGCGCGATGGTGGGAACGCCATCGTCGGCGTGGCGGTGCTGGAACGCACCGGTCAGGCCGGAGAGAAATGCGGAAGAGGGCTGTGCGGCATTGGCCTGGTCGGCCGGGACCGCAGGCTGAGGTGCCGCCCCCTGCTGCTGCGCGGGAATCGAGGCGGTCTTGAACTCGCTGTGGGTCCGGCCAAACTGAGCGGCACCGCCCACAGCATCGGGCTCAAACAGGCGGCCATCGTGCTCGGCACGATACTCGGAGATGCCCAGCGAGGCGGCGTAGATACCCACGCCCGCCACCGCACCAACGGCAAAGGGAACAGCGCCCGCGACAACCGTCTCATTAACCGACGAGAACGGCAACGTCGCAGCATACATCACCACGGGGGCGGCAAGGCCGATCCCGCAGGAAAGTCCGGCAAGGACTGCTCGTTGTGTTGCATCAGAAGAAGCCATGAGCTCTCCCCATCTTCCAGCACCCAAATCGCATCATTTAATTGGCTGCGCGAGAGAAGATGAAGCGGGACATGCGTCCCAAAGCAACGGTATATGGTTCGTTTCATCTGCGTTTTCCGTCGCGAAGCTTAAAAGTTATTATGCGAAACCGACCCTCCGATTGCAAGCGATGAGGCCGGATTGTGGCTCGAAAACTGCTGCTTGTCGGTCATAAGGTCAAAAAATGTTGCCGAGTGGCGCCATAAAGAAAGAGCCGGGGCATAAACCCCGGCCCGATTGCCCGTTCTCATGGCGATATAGCGTGCGGCTTTTGGTCTAAAACGTCTGCTCGTAGTCGCTGTGCTTTTTGGCCGAGCGCACCAGGAACTCCTGGTTGGTGTTGGTTCCCTTAAGGCCCTTAATAAACGACGCCGCCGCGCGCTCGGTGTTGTTCATACCAGCGAGGATGCGACGCAGGCCAAAGACAAACGGGCGCATCTGCTCGTCGACCAGCAGGTCCTCGTTGCGCGTACCGGAGGCAACGGGGTCGATGGCCGGGAAGATGCGGCGATCGGCAAGATCGCGGTCGAGCTTGAGCTCCATGTTACCTGTGCCCTTGAACTCCTCAAAGATGACCTCATCCATCTTGGAGCCGGTGTCGATAAGGGCGGAGGCGAGGATGGTGAGCGAGCCGCCGTTTTCGATATTGCGGGCTGCACCCAGGAAACGCTTGGGCGGATAGAGAGCTGCCGAATCGACGCCGCCCGAAAGGATACGGCCCGAGGCGGGTGCCGCCAGGTTGTAGGCGCGGGCAAGACGCGTGATGGAGTCGAGCACCACCACGACATCGCCGCCCAGCTCCACGATGCGCTTGGCACGCTCGATGACGAGCTCGGCCACGCGGGTGTGGTTCTCGGCAGGCATATCGAAGGTCGAGGCCACGACCTCGCCCTTGATGGAGCGCTGCATATCGGTGACCTCTTCGGGGCGCTCGTCGACGAGCAGGCAGATGAGGTGCACCTCGGGGTTGTTGATCGAGATGGACTGGCAGATCTTCTTAAGGATCGTTGTCTTGCCGGCCTTGGGCGGCGACACGATCAGGCCGCGCTGGCCCTTGCCGATCGGCGACACGATATCGATGGCGCGACCGGTGATGGAATCCTTGCCATGCTCCATGCGCAGCGGCTCGTTGGGATAGACCGGGGTAAGGTCGCCGAACTTGGGGCGGTTGCGGATCTGCTCGGGATCCATGCCGTTAACGGTCGCGATCTTGGCGAGGCCGGCTCGCTTGTCGCCGCCGCGCGAAGGGCGCAGCGAACCCTCGATGACATCACCCGTGCGCAGGCGTGCGGAGCGGATGAGGTAAGCGGGGACGAAGGCGTCTTCGTTGGACTTCATGTAACCGTGGGCATGGATGATGCCGGAGCCGTCCGGGCGAATCTGCAGGATGCCCTTAATATCGCGGAAGCCCTCGGCCTTCGCGGCGGTCGTGTAGATCTCCTCGACAAGCTCGGCCTTCTTCTTGCCGGTCGTCTCGATCTCGAACTCTTTTGCCTTCTCGCGCAGCTCGGCGACCTTCATGGCCGCAAGCTCCTCACGCGAAAGCGTGGGCTCGGTGGGGGCGGCGTTGCGCTCCCTGTTGCGCTGTTTGCGGTCGCGCTGACGGCTGCGGCGGTCGTTGTTGCGATCGTCTTTGCGGTCGTTGCGCTCATCGTTGCGCTTGTGCTGACGGCGGCTGGGGCGGGCGCCCTCTTCGGTGTCGACGCCCCCGTCGGCTGCGGGTGCATCGGTGCCGGACGGAGCCTCGCCCTCCGCCTTGGCGTCGGCGTTGGCATGAGCACCGGAATCGGCGTCACCCTGCTGCTCGGCAACCTTGGCCCTCGCGGACTT
>UQUD01000098.1 GCA_900544225.1 uncultured Collinsella sp. | reverse complement strand
CCACGACTGCGCCTCGGTGCCGTTGGCGGTGTACAGCTGGGCCCGCGTCCCGTTCGAGGTCTTGCCCGAGGTTAGGTCGAACGCGGCGTCGGGGTCCATCGCCGAGCGGAACTCGTAGCCCCCGTCGTCCCTCCTGATCGCGATCCAGCGCTGGGGCCGGGTACCGCTCGCGTCCCAGAGCTGGAGCTTGGTCCCCGGGTCGGAGGACGGGCCGGTCGGGTCGATGGCCCTCCCGCTCTTGGCGTTCCTGATGACGACGTAGTCGCCCTCGTGGGTCACCGTCCAGGCCTGCGCGACGGTTCCGTTGACGTCGTACAGGGAGACCGCGGTACCGTTGGCCGTCCTGCCGCCCTTCGCCTCGAGGGCGGAGGAGGGGCGCTTGGCGGACCTGATCACGTACGTCCCGTCGGCGAGGTCGCCCGCGTGCTGGGATGCGAGCTCGTCGGCACGGGTCTCGGGCAGCTCGTAGGCCTCAAGCGCCCACGACTGCGCCTCGGTGCCGTTGGCGGTGTACAGCTGGGCCCGCGTCCCGTTCGAGGTCTTGCCCGAGGTTAGGTCGAACGCGGCGTCGGGGTCCATCGCCGAGCGGAACTCGTAGCCCCCGTCGTCCCTCCTGATCGCGATCCAGCGCTGGGGCCGGGTACCGCTCGCGTCCCAGAGCTGGAGCTTGGTCCCCGGGTCGGAGGACGGGCCGGTCGGGTCGATGGCCCTCCCGCTCTTGGCGTTCCTGATGACGACGTAGTCGCCCTCGTGGGTCACCGTCCAGGCCTGCGCGACGGTTCCGTTGACGTCGTACAGGGAGACCGCGGTACCGTTGGCCGTCCTGCCGCCCTTCGCCTCGAGGGCGGAGGAGGGGCGCTTGGCGGACCTGATCACGTACGTCCCGTCGGCGAGGTCGCCCGCGTGCTGGGATGCGAGCTCGTCGGCACGCTGAGCTTTAACTGACTCCGCAACGACAGAACCGTAGGAATAATTCATATCAACGTAGCCGTTAACACCCGGAACAAGACCATCGCTCGCATATTGCCAAATACTGTAGTTGCCAGTGTAATCACACTGATAGTTATACTGCGCAATCCAATGGTCCCATGCGGATGACTTAAAAACCTGATCAGTCAAGACGTTGTTAAACCAATACAGATTCGCGTAAATACCAACCGAATATCCAGCGCTAGTAATACGGTTGCAAAAAATTGAGGCCCTGGAAGCAATTCCATCTTGTCTACCCTCTGCGATAATGGAATTATCTTCAAGATCGTAATAAACGGGAAGCTGCGGGGTATGTCCCGCCAAATTATCGATCACAAACGAAGCTTCATCTTCCGCCTGCGAGTCATCCCACGCATATGAATATAAGTATATGCCGTAAGGAATTCCTAGGCGTTCGCACTCAGAGATATTCCTTTGAAATTGGTAGTCGAGTCGGCCGCCGAAAGAAGGAGCGCCGAAGCCAATTCGAAGAATGGCAAAATCGATACCAGAAGCCTTAACAGCTTCCCAATCAACTTTTTTTTGATGTTCGCTGACATCGATTCCCTCAGCAGTCGCCCCAGTTGGCAAATCCGTTATCGATAATGTCGAGATACCTTCGTCTTCAGAGGCGTTAAGCGAAGAAACGATTTCGCCATTTTCATATCTCCACGAGTTTTCAACTAATGATCGCGAGGTATCGCCATAGCAAGAGTGCGCGAACGCAAGCCCAAATAGCAGTAAAGAAATTCCAAATAGTATTTGTCTTTTTATTTGACGCATGCACATATCCTTCGAACGAAAAACGTTGCAATCATATCAAAGTGAGAGAGCTCGAAAAAAATCGCCTCTCTTTCACCTCTACAATCCAGCCACAAGCAATCTTTCATCCACCCTTAATTAATTCGCCAAAAAGCAGGTAGGGCAAGCGTGGCGCAATTTAATCAAACTTGTATTAACCCATTTAACTGCAATTACACTACACATCTGCCACATAATTATTATCAAACAAATGGCAAACCATACCATGCAACGGCATCCCGACTCTCTAAAGTGAGAAATACTCGCTCTCAGTGGATAAGTTCTGCCCCAACCACGGATCGCCCGTCAAGAAGAACTCTGGCCAGCGCTGCATGAACAGTGCCTGTTCGCGTTTCCAGCGGCGCAGCTTTTCCTCGTTGGCCTCTTCCCTGCCGCGCGAGGTGAACTCGTAGTGGTACAGCTCGGCATAGGGCGTAAAGATGGTGCGGTAGCCCGCCTCCCACACGCGCAGGCAAAAGTCCGCGTCGTTAAAGCCGACGGCGAATTCCTCGTTGTAGCCGCCGACCTGCTCAAATGCGTCGCGTCGGACCATCTGGCAGGCACCTGTTACGGCGCTAAAGTTGCCCGGCCGCACGGCGCGCGCAAGATAGCCCTCGCGCTTTGCCGAGAAATCCTGGTTGGCATGGGCAAGTGCGCCACGCACGCCAACCAAAATGCCAGCATGTTGCACCAGATGATCGGCAAAATAGAGTTTGGCGCCCACCACACCCGCATCGGAACGCTGCAGATAGCCCATCATCTCTTCGATAAAGTCCGGGCTTATGACCTCGGTATCATTGTTGAGCAGCAGCAAGTAGTCGCCCTTGGCATGCTCAACACCAAAATTGATGATCTGGGAGTAATTGAACTCGCCCGGCCAGTACACAACACGCGCGACGCCCTTGCCTTCAGATACTGCGGCCACGCGCTCCGGCAGGGTTTCGTAATACGCAAACGTCTCCGGGGCTTCGCTGTTGTTCTCTACCAAGACGATCTCATAGTTGGCATACGTGGCCTTCTGGGCGATAGACATCACACAGGCATCGAGCGTCTCAATGTGATCCTTGGTGGGAATCACAATACTCACCAGCGACGCAGGCTCCGGCAGCGCATAACGCATGCGATAGACAAACGGCGTCTCGGTCTCCTTGACCGTTCCGTGAACGCCAAGCGAGTCAAAGTGACGCTGCAGCGCCAAACGACCGGCTTCAATGGCATACGGCTTGCTATCTGCAGAGCCATCGGCGGTGGAACCGGGGTGCACACGCCAGTGATACAACACGTGGGCAATATGCTCAAAGCGTGCGCCCGATGCAAGGCAGCGAAGCGTCAGATCATAATCCTGGGCGCCAGCGACGTCTTCCGGCGACATGCCAATGCGATCGATAAGTGCCTTCTCCACCATCAGAAAATGCGTCACGCAGTTATGGCTATAGAGCAGGTCGACGTTGAGTTTGGTCTTAAAGACCGGTTGACCCCACTCCCCCGTTTTCTGGAACATGTCCTCGTCACAGAACAGGACCTGCGGACGCTCACCCTCTGCCGCCTTGTTCAACGCGGCGACATAGTGGAACAACGCATCCGGCTCCAGAATGTCATCGTGGTCTAAGAATGCGATGTAGTCGCCCGTCGCTTGCTGAATGCCAGCATTGGTGTTGAGTACAATGCCGCCGTTACCAGGCAGCTCAATCCAATAAACCCGCTCGTCATTGGCGTCGGCCGCAAGATTGGACACCGCGTCCCAATCGGGCGAGGCGTCCATAAGCAGCAATTCCCAGTTGTCATAGCTCTGGGATAGCACAGAGTCCAGCAACTCGCGCAGGTAAACCCGATCGGTCCTATAGCACGGCACTACAATGCTCACGAGCGGCCTATAGGCAAATGCCGCCGAAGCGACACGCTGGCACGCCAAATCACCCGGCTTTGCGCGATGTTGCTCAAACCAACGTCGATAGGCCGCATCATCCGCGCGCGCATCCTTCATGCGGTTCCAACTGTCGTCGACCATGCCGTTGTACAAACGACCATCCATGGCACAAAATCCACTCTGGATTTGGCCCGTGGGATCAGCCGCAATCACGACAAAATCGCGTATATCCTGAGGCATCTCAACGCTCAGATACGTTTTATTGACGCGACATCCGTTCTGCTGGGGAACATCGACCTGCGACTCAAACACATGCACCGTGGCATCGATCGCATTCATGTGCGTATCGAAGATCTGGAGCTCAGGGACGCACTGGGGATCTCCCGCCCACTTGACCTCATAGCGCCAGACGACGCCCTCATCTGCCGGTAAATAACGAACGGCATCGATCTCGTAGCGACCGCAGCACTCGCCGCGCTGCGCGTCGCGGACAAGCGCGCACAGCGCAGGCTTTGCTTTGTAATTAATCTTAGATTCCAACTTGGCAATACGACTATCAAGGCGAATAGAGCCCAGCCTTTTACCGCCGGACGCAAATGAGACGTCAATTGTAGAGCCGTCCATAAACGGAAGCATCAAGACAACGAGCTCGCGCTCATAATCGGCAACGGAGGGACAAAGCGCGAGCACGCGGCCATGATCGACCGGCAGTGCCAAAGACGGCACGCAAACGCCATTGGTCGTCGCGCGGACAAAGGCCTGAGAACCTTCTTGCTCAATAATCTCCGCGATATCCTGGCCGGCAAAACGAAGCAGCACAAACAGGCGGCCCTGGCTGCGGCAAAGCGCTAAACGCTTGATACTCATCTACACCTCTCGCTTTCCCAGAGCATTCGCGGCCATGCGCTTGCACGCGCCCAGGCGCCCAAACCTCAAGACGTCGTAATCGAACATGAGCTTTTTGCACGAACGAGCAGCAGGCACCTTACCGACAAGTGCCGCACGCACCATAGCGGCAACAGAAGGAGCACATTGCGCGAGCGCGGCATCGTTGCCCACGGCAGAACCATCAAGCGCCGCGGCGACGGCAGCAAACACCTTACCGCAGTCCGAACCCAGCAACCTGAGCGCATCGTACAGCACCAGATCGCAGAGGAAGTACGCCAGGTCATCGGCATGCTGAGCATCGAGACCGTCGCGTTGCCAGTCAGCAAGCACCGCGGAGTAAATCTTCACGTGCTCCAACAGGCGCGTCTCGTCGTCATAGCGCATGGTGTCCATGAGCGAGCCTTTGCGTGCCACGCGATAGTCGTACAGTTTGTTCGAGATAAGCGCGGTCTTGTGCGAGCGACCGTACACGGCAAAATCAAAGACCTGATCCTCGCCATATTTAACGGTTTCATCGAACACGATCCCGTTGCCCAGCAAAAAAGCGCTCTTGCAAGCGGTGCGCCATGCAAAGGGGCGGGATGCTTCCTTAAACAGCAGGTCGGAGCTATAGCCCACAAACGACACATCGCGCGGACTCAGCACATAGTTAAGCCACGGATACCCCGCCTCCAACGGATACGGGTTCGCGCCAAAGGTCAAAACGTCGCAATCCTCACGCTCAAAGGCATCGACGATTACGCGGCACGCATCAGACGTAAACCGGTCGTCGGAATCCAAAAACGCGACGATAGGAGCCGAGGATGCAGCGATTCCCGCATTACGCGCGCTCGACAAACCACCGTTGGGTTTATCAACCAGCGTAAAGCGCGTATCCTTTTCGCAAAGGGCAGCGGCGATATCGCGCGAGCCGTCCGGCGAGCCATCGTTAACCAGCACGCCCTCCCAATCGGGCATATCCTGCGCGAGTAGGGAGTCCAGGCACCATGCCAGGCACTCCTCCACCTTGTAGATGGGAACGACGACGGAAATCCTAGGGGTAGCCATGGTCACGCGCTCCTACTGTGCCGCCGGCACGTCGTCGGGATGCGGGTTATCGCCGTAGGTACGCTGATACGTCAGCACGCGCCAGACCAGCGGCAGCCCGCCTATCTTAAAGTAGTGCTTAAACGTATTGAGCTTGCCCGGCTTTTTAAAGCCAAAGCGCGAATCGATATAGGCACGGGGCGATTTGACCATCAAACGCAGGTCGGTCTCGCCGCGCGGGTCGAAGAGCGACAGGTCAAAGCGATCGGCATCCCAATCAGCCTTAAGCTCGGGAGACGCCTTCTCCCAAAACCGCTCACGCAACTCATCGACCAGACGCTCGTCATTCCAGCGGTACGTATCGACCTTCATGCGCATTAAAATGCCCTGGAGCCGAGCCTTGAGCTCGGGGCGTTCATCCAAAAAGCGCTGCATCTCGGCATATTCGTCGCACACGCAAAACACCTTGTTGGGCGAATTAACGGAGCTCTTCTCGTTATCCTGGCGATAGCACAAAATGGGATCCGCAATAAACGCAGCACGCTCGGCGCTTGCCCAGACCTTAAAGTTAAAACCCGCATCCTGATACGAGGCACCCGGCGTGGGAAGGAACCGAATCTGATTGTCGTTGAGAAACTCGCGACGATAGATGGCCGACCAAATGGACGGCTTGCGGTAGAAAATGCCCGGTCGATCGACGGGACGATACGCCGCACCCGTCATATACTCGTCGATAATCCCAAACAACTCGCGGCGCTTGCTGGGCGTGGACCAGTACAGGTAGAAGTCGCCCTTAACAACATCGGCGTGCTCGGCGTCAGCCTTGGCAACCAGCTTTTGGAGCGAATCCTCGAACATAAAGTCATCGGACTCCAAAATGCCCACGTACTCGCCACACGCCATCTCCAGGCCGCGATTCATCGAGTCGCCGTAGCCGCTGTTGGCCTTGTCAATCATCTTGACGCGCGCATCGCGTGCCATGTACTCGCGAATGATATCCGGCGAGCTATCGGTGGAGCCATCGTTGATGCAGATGATCTCGATGTCCTTGAGCGTCTGAGCAATGGCTGAATCGAGGCACTCGTGCAGGTAGCGCTCAACGTTGCAGATGGGAACAAGCAGCGAAACTTTAGGGGTATCAGAGTTCTGCAAGAGAACCTCCTGTTGAATAGCGTGTAACAGGGATATTTTAGCAGCGAAGCAATGGCGCGCGGCAGCGCCCAGAATTAGATAAAGCGTTCCAGGCAGGCCTTGAGACCGCGGGTCGAAAGATAGAACAGCGTGGCGTCTGCCATCGAAACGCCCGAGGTCGCCGCAGCGAGCTTATGGGCAACACGGCAAACGGCGCCCTTAGCAGGCATATCCGCCCACTCCGTT
>UQUD01000097.1 GCA_900544225.1 uncultured Collinsella sp. | reverse complement strand
CCTCCCACCCGCTCTCTAACAAAAACCACCACAAAGGGGACAGGCACCTTTGTGGTGGTTTTTCAACTGCAAAGGAAGCAACCATGAAAGCACTCGTCATTAACGGCCCCAACCTCAACATGCTCGGCATTCGCGAGCCAGGCATCTACGGCAGCGACAACTACGATCGCTTAGTGCAGACCTGCCAGGAAGCGGGTGCCGCACAGGGCTTCGACGAGGTCGAGGTCTTCCAGTCTAACCACGAGGGCAGCATCGTCGACAAGATCCAGGAGGCTTACGGAAAGGTCGACGGCATCGTCATCAACCCGGCCGCCTACACGCACACAAGCGTGGCCATCCTGGACGCGCTCAAAGCCGTCGCCATCCCGGCTGTGGAGGTCCACATTAGCGCAGTCGAGACCCGCGAAGACTTCCGCCAGGTGAGCTACGCCCGTCTGGCCTGCTTCGCCACCATCACCGGAGAGGGCCTCCAAGGCTACGCCCACGCGTTGGAGCTGCTGAAAGAGCATCTCGAAAAGTAAAATGCCAACCCCAACAAACAGCAGCGGCTTGCTCGCGCTCGGCTCCAGCAGCACACAAGATGAAAAAAGCCCAGACCACCAAGCGGTCTGGGCTTAATAAACGATGGTGCTCCATGGCGGATTCGAACCGTCGACCTTGGGATTAGAAGTCCCCTGCTCTATCCAACTGAGCTAATGGAGCAAATAGCCGCACGCCCAAGCAAGCGCAAGCCTGTCAGGCGCAAGTAATTATAACCTAGTTGAACTGCTCGCGATACGCCTTGCAGACCTCATCAACCGGGCCGTCCATGCGAAGGTCACCCTTCTCAATCCAAACGGCACGCTGGCAGATGCGCTCAACCTGCTCCATAGAGTGCGAAACGAACAGAACCGTCACGTCGCCGCTCTGGATAAAGTGCTGGATACGGTCCTCGCACTTCTGCTGGAAGAACACATCACCGACGGACAACGTCTCGTCAACGATCAGAATATCGGGCTCGGTAATCGTCGCGATTGCAAAGGCGATACGCGCCACCATGCCCGAGGAGAAGTTCTTAAGCGGCATATCGACAAAGTTCTGCAGCTCAGCGAATTCGATAATGCCGTCAAAGTTGGCATCGATGAACTCCTTGGTATAGCCGAGCAGGGCGCCGTTCAGATAGATGTTCTCGCGGGCGGTCAGCTCGGGGTCAAAACCAGCACCAAGCTCAATCAGCGGCGCGATGTTACCGTGCACCTTAACGCTGCCCTCGCTTGGCTCAAGCACGCCAGCGATAATCTTGAGCATCGTAGACTTGCCGGAGCCATTGGTGCCGACCAGACCCACGACCTCGCCACGATGAATATCAAACGAGATATGCTTAAGCGCCCTAAACTCCTCAAAGAACAACTCATGCTTGGCAAGCTTAATGAAGTACTCCTTGAGGTTGGTCAGCGACTCGGACGCCATGTTAAAGATCATGGTGACGTCGTCGACCTCGACAGCCAGAGGCTGCTCGCTGTAATCAACAACAGATTCAGTCATCACAGCACTCCTTAGATGTAGAGGATGAACTTGCGCTCGGACTTATGGAACACGGTATAGCCAATAATAAGCGCAAGAACCGCCCAGGCAACGCACATACCAAACGTCATAAGCGAGGGCGTAGTCTGGAACAGGAAGATATCGCGCATAAACTGCAGGTAGTTGAACATGGGGTTCGCATACATCAAGATACGCACGAGATGCGGCATTTGCGCAATATAGTCAGTCGTCCAGAAGATGGGCGTAATGTAAGTCCACGCCGTAATGACGACGCTCCACAGATGCATAACGTCGCGGAAGAAGACCGTAAGGGCAGAGAGCATCATGCCCAGGCCCATGCAGAAGCACATAAGCAGCAGCAGGCAAACCGGCAACAGAATCAGTTGCCAAGAAGGCATAACGCGGAACCACAGCATGACGATGGCGACGGCGACCAGCGAGAAGGCAAAGTTGACCAGCGAGAAGAGCACCTTCTGCACCGGGAAGACCCAGCGGTGCACCTTAACCTTCTTGAGCAGAGGGGCAGCGCCCACGATCGACGTCAGGGCCTGGTTCGTAGACTCGGACATGACGGCAAAGGTAATGTTACCCACGATCAAGTACAGCGGGTACATCTCGGGCGTCATTGAGCCATTGCGACCCTGGCCAAAAATCGTCGAGAACACGATGGCCATGACGATCATCATCAGCAGCGGGTTGAGCACCGACCATGCGACGCCCAGAACGCTACGGCGATACTTGATCTTAAAATCCTTGGTAACCAGCTGACGAAGGATAAACGCGTCCTTCTCAAATTCGTTCTTAGCAAACGTCGCAGGCAGACTGCGAGTTTCTTGTTGCTTTGTCTGATCCGACACGGATGCAACTCCTTTACTCGTAATCGTTGACAAACGAACAGTATAGACCCGACGGCCATGCAAACGATTCGCGCAACAAAACTGGAGAACTAACCCACATCTTAGGATGCCAAGCCCAAACGGCTATACTTTCAAGGATTGAACGTATAAGGAGCATTGAGTGAATTCTGAATCCATCGCCGTCATCATCCCCTGCTACAACGAAGCGCCCACGATCGGCAAAGTCATCGACGACTTTCACCGCGAGCTTCCGCAAGCGACGGTCTATGTCTATGACAACAACTCGTCGGACGATACCTCACGCATCGCCACCGAGCACGGCGCCACGGTCCGCTTTGAGCCCCGTCAGGGAAAGGGCAACGTATGCCGCCAGATGTTTCGCGACATCGACGCCGATTGCTACCTGATGGTCGACGGCGACGACACCTACCCCGCCGAGGCGGCCAAGGCCCTCTGCGAGCCCATCCTTAACGGTACGGCCGACATGACCGTAGGCGATCGCCTTTCAAACGGCACCTACGCCGAGGAAAACAAGCGCGCCTTCCACGGCTTTGGCAACAATCTGGTCCGCGCCATGATCAAGTGGATCTATGGCTACAGCTTCGATGACGTCATGACCGGCTACCGCGCCATGAGCCGCCCGTTCGTTAAAACCTTCCCAGTGCTTTCCGAGGGCTTTCAGATCGAAACCGAGCTCTCGATCCACGCCGTCGACCACCGCTGGCGCATCAAAGATGTGCCCATCGAGTACCGCGACCGTCCCGAGGGTTCCGAGTCCAAACTCAACACCGTGAGCGACGGCATTAAAGTCGTTGCGATGATCGGCACGCTGTTCAAGGACTACCGCCCGCTGAAGTTCTTCAGCCTCGTAGCGCTTCTGTTCGCGGTATTCGGCCTCGCCCTGGGCATGCCCATCGTTGTCGAATATTTCCAGACCGGCCTCGTCCCGCGCTTCCCCACCGCTATGCTCGCCGCCTCGTTTATGTTCCTGTGCGGCCTGAGCCTTGCGACCGGCTTCATCCTAGATTCTGTAGCAAAGGTCGAAAAAAAGCAGTGGGAGGTAAACGTGTACAGCAAATACGCCTACGATGACCAGCCCGGCCGCCCTACTTCCAAGCCAAGCGAGAGGTAAACCACCATGCCGCTCATCTCCATCGTCGTGCCGTGCTACAACGAGCAGGAATCACTTCCAATCTTTCTCAAAGAGCTCGATGGCGTCGTTCGCATCATGACTCAGCAGTACCCCGAGATCTCCTTTGAAGCCGTCCTCATCGACGATGGTTCGGCAGACAAAACGCTTGCCGTCATGAAAGCAGAAGCCGCGGCGGCGCATCCATACGTCATCCACTGGCACTCTTTCTCGCGGAACTTTGGCAAGGAGGCGGCACTACTCGCAGGACTCCAGCACGCAAAGGGCAACTATGTCGCCACCATGGATGCCGACATGCAGGACCCGCCCTCGCTCCTGCCGAAGATGTACGAAATCTTGCAGACCGAAAACTACGATAACGTCGCCACACGCAGGACCACCCGCGAAGGCGAGCCTCCCATCAGGTCGTTCTGCGCCCGTATGTTCTACAAGATCATCAACCGCATTTCCAAGGCCGACATCGTCGACGGAGCACGCGATTTTAGGCTCATGAAGCGACCTATGGTCAACGCCATCATCTCCATGGGCGAATACAACCGATTCTCCAAGGGCATTTACGGCTGGGTCGGCTTCAAGACCAAATGGCTCCCCTACGTAAACGTCAACCGCGTGGCCGGCGAGACCAAATGGAGCTTTTGGTCGCTGCTCCTCTATTCCATCGACGGCATCGTCGCATTTTCCACGGCGCCGCTCTCCCTCGCCGCCCTCACGGGTATCGTTTTCTGTCTCATCGCTATCCTGGGATTCATCGTCATCCTGGTCAAAACGCTTGTTTGGGGTGACCCCGTCGGCGGATGGCCGTCCCTCGCCTGCCTCATAACGCTGTTTGGCGGCATGCAGCTTCTGTGCTTAGGAATCATCGGTGAATACTTGGCAAAAGCCTACTTGGAGACCAAGCGCCGCCCCATCTATATCATTCGAGAATCCAACGAGGAATCTGATGACACAGCCCAATAACAGCACGCTCAAGAATGTGGCGTTCTACGCCGCCTGCTTCGCGTTTTCCGTCGCACTCTTTGTCGCACTTGCAGCGGCGGACCATGTCTACCCCTTTGGCGGCAACTCGTTTCTCACCAACGATCTCAAATACCAATACATCGACTTCTTCGCGTGGTTTCGCCGCGTCCTTTTAGGCGAGGCAAACCTTCGCTATTCCTTCTCGCAGGGACTCGGCATGAACACATGGGGGCTCTATAGCTACTACCTCGCCAGCCCCTTCAACCTGCTCTGCGTGCTGTTTCCCGCAGACAAGCTGACGCTCTTCGTATTTGCCATAACCGCGCTCAAGCTTGGCTGCATTCACATCAGCAGCGCTTGGTTCCTGCAAAGGCGTTTTGGTCTACCCAAGCCCGCAGCATTCCTACTTTCCCTATCATTTACGTTTTGCAGTTGGACCATAAGTAATTTGTGTAATCCGCTCTGGATTGATTGTCTTATCCTACTGCCCATCTGCGCTTTCGGATGCTACGAGCTCATTCGGGAACAAAAAATGATACGCCTCGTTATTGCGATTGCCCTCAATGTCATGTTCTGTTGGTATACGGCCTATATCAGCATCCTATTCCTCTGCATCTTCGTATTGGTTGAGTTTGTCGATTACGTCGCTGCAGAAGGATTTAGCTGGATGCTCACGCTCGACCGGGCCCTACGATTTGCAGGGGCTATGATGCTTGGGCTGCTCCTGTCCGCCTGGACCTTTTTGCCGACCATCCTTGCCATGGCAAAAGGCGGCCCCGTGCTGGCACTTGGCCCTTTGCTTAAAACAGGCCTTAAATCGCTCATCAGGGGCTTCATCCCCGGCATGTGGGTGAATAACGGGAACACGCCGCAGTTCTATTGCGGCGTAATCATGATGTTACTTGCAATAAGCCTACTGTTTAACCGCAAGGTTTCGGCCAAGATACGCATCGCAACGTTCGTCGTCACAGCCGTCCTGATCGCTAGCTCCGTTTTGAGCCCGCTCGAGTACATCTGGTGCGGCATGCGCGTTCCCAACGGGTTCTATTCGCGCACAGCCTTTTTGCTGGGCTTCTTTACGATGTGGGCCGCAGGCTATTCGTTGCAGGTGTTCGAGGGCCAGCCCAAATTTCGTCATGTCTATCGACCCGCCGTCGTATTACCAATCCTGACAATCACCGCAATTGAGTTGTTTATCAACGCCCATGTGATGTGGAACCAACTGTACGCAGGCTATTCCGAAGATGCCAACTGTACCTATGTGACCACCGCAACCAACACGATCACAGCCATTCAAGACCAAGATTCTGCGTCATTCTACCGCATCGATCGAACGACCACGCGCGCCGATAGCGCCGCCCTCAACGAGGGCTTAGCGCTTGGGTACAACCAGCTGTCGTCCTACTCATCCGCAAATAACCCGCAGGCCATCGCACTGCTCAACTCCCTTGGATACAGCAGCGTCGGCGAATTCTCGACCCGTTATGCCGAGCCCATTCTCGCCGTCGATGCCCTACTGGGAGTCAAGTATGCTATTCCTGAAAACGCGCCCGCGGGATACGTTTTAGCCAAGACGAATCATGCCGACTCCACAAGCGCGGTGTACGAGAACCCCTATGCGCTCAGCATTGGCGTCGCGGCCTCAAGCGATATCCAAAACAGCACGCTAAAGATCGAGAACCCCTTCGAAAAGCAGAACGACCTCTACAGCAAAATCCTAGGCCGCGAGGTCGAGCTCTATACCAAGATCGAGGCCACGAGCACGGAGAATAGCGATGGCTTAAAGCAATGGAGCGTTACTGTACCGGCAAGCTCCATCGGGTATCTCTACATCAACAAAGATGCGACCGCCGGCAGTTATTGGCCCGTCACCCTTACCATCGACCAGCGAACGATCGAAAACGAAGCCTGGAGATTCGACAATAATATCCGCCAGATTGCGGATGCATCGGACACCCCGAGCCAGCATACGGTGTCAATCGGAGTCGCAGAGGGCTATACAGACATGCCCCAAGACAATGAGCCGGTCTTTTACGCCCTCAATCTGGACGTTTTCGAGCAGATTATTAACGAGCTTAAGACGAGCGAATTTGTTCCGACGGTTTTTGAGGACGGAAGAATCGAAGGCAAATATACCGCCAAGGATGACGGCAACCTGCTGCTGAGCGTTCCGTACGATGAGGGCTGGAACGTAACGGTAAACGGAACCGCCGCAGAACTAACGCCCGCCGCCGATAAGGGTTTGTCGTCCCTGAACATACAGAAAGGCGCAAATAGAATCGTGATGACCTACAAGACTCCGGGCGCCCTTGCGGGACTTGCAGTGAGTCTGGCGACCGCCGCCCTTGTTGCAGGACTATACGCCAGGCAAAAGAAAAGCCGCCGTTAACAAGCGGCGGCTTTTACTCTCGAAAAGTTAATAGCTGCTAGAGCGTCTTGAGGTACTCCCCCAGCTCTTCCTCCCAGTCGGGCATGTGGAAGCCGGCAGCCTCGAGCCTGGACAGGTCGAGCGCGGAGTGGACCGGGCGCGGGGCGACG